>NZ_JBJKEX010000516.1:0-1388 GCF_045505405.1 Hansschlegelia beijingensis
ACAGGCTCGCGAACCGTTCGAGCTGGACCCGGCGTTTCTCGAGCGGCTCCGCGAGAAGAGCCCCGCCGTCCGGGGAAGCCAGCATGTCGAACAGCAGCTGCACGTCGCGGGCCCGCGCCTCGCGGCCGTTGATCCGGTAGGTGGAGCCGAGCCCGCGCGAGATCTTGCGACTGACTTCGATCTCCGCCGCCTGGTTGAACGGCTCCGGCGCAAGCCGGGCGGAATTGTCGAGGGTGAGGATGACTTCGGCGTGGTTGCGCGCCGGCCGCCCGCCGCTGCCGGCGAAGATCACGTCCTCCATGCCGGAGCCGCGCAGGGATTTGAACGAGCTTTCGCCCATCACCCAGCGCAGCGCTTCGAGCAGGTTGGACTTGCCGCAGCCGTTCGGGCCGACGACGCCGGTCAGCCCCGGCTCGATCGGCGCCTCGGTGGCGTCCACGAAGGTCTTGAAGCCCGCGAGACGCAGCCGCGTGAAGTTCATGACCCGCGCGCCCCGGCGCGGGCGTCAGTCAGATCGGCCCGATCAGGCCTTGTCGAGAAGCGGCTGAAGGATCTTGTCCAGGTCGGCAATCTCGATCGCCCCGCGATAGACCTTGCCGTTGATGAAGAAGGTGGGGGTGGAGTTGACCCCGAACTTCTCGACGCCGCGCTGACGCACCGCATTCACACCGTCGAGCAGCTCCTGATTCGTCAAGCAGGCCTGGAAGCTCTCCTGTGTGAAACCGAGCTGCTTGGAGAGGTTCTGCAGGGCTTCCACCGGCTTCTCCGCATAGGCCCACTGGCGCTGCTCGCGGAACATCAGCTCGACGACGGGGAAGAATTTGTCGTCCCCGGCGCAGCGGGCGAGCATGAAGCCTGCGGCCGCGAGCGGGTCGAGCGGGAACTCCCGGAGGATGAAGCGCACCTTGCCGGTGTCGATGTATTTTTCCTTCAGCGCCGGATAGGTCTTGGCCGCGAACTGCGCGCAGTGGCCGCAGGTCAGCGAGGCGTATTCGATGATCGTGACCGGCGCGTCGGCCTTGCCTTCCGACTTGTCGCCGAGCGGGCCGGCGACCAGAAGCTCCTGCTGGTCGGCCTCCTGGGCGGCCGCCTGAGAGAGGAAGCCGAAGCGCGGCGCGAGCGACAGCGCTGCGAAGCCTGCGGCCGCAAAGGCGGCGGTCTCGAGAAGGCGGCGTCGGGTCAGCGTCACGGGCGGATCCTTTATGGGCCACTTTGCGTGGTCTGGACGATCTGCGCGCAAAGTCGCGGCAAGCTCAACTATTCGCAAGGAGAATGTGGCGGCAGCAAGAAACCTGCGCCGCGCCGGGCGTCAGCGCCCGCGGCTGCGCGCCTTGGCGAGCGCGGCTGAGCAGCATCGCGTGCTGATCCCCGACGTTCTCGTGCGGCAG
>NZ_JBJKEX010000517.1:0-1387 GCF_045505405.1 Hansschlegelia beijingensis
GGTCGGCGGGCCTGTCGGCGCGGTCGTCGGCGGCGTCGCCGGCGCGGCCATCGGCACCGCGGTCGCTCCCCCGCGCGAGGTTCGTGAGTACGTCGTCCGTGATTCGCGTCCCTCCGTCCGCTACCGCGGCGAGGTCGAGGTCGGCAGCACTCTTCCTGCGGACGTCGAGGTCTATCAGGTGCCGGACAGCGACTACAGCTACACGGTGGTCAATGACCGTCGCTACATCGTCAGTTCGAAGCGCAAGGTCGTCGAAGTCGTCGAGTGATGAGTCCTTCGACGTGATTCAGAGCCCCGCCTCAGGCGGGGCTCTTTTCTTTTGGGGCCTTGCGCCACGTCACCTCCGGTTAACGGCGCGGCGTTAGCCTCCGGGCATGCCGGAAGAGCGCGAACCTCTCCTGTTTCCCGCAGCCGAAGACGTGCGGGAGGCTTATGCCGACTGGCTGCTGGGCCTCTCGGCCGAGCGCCGGCTGTCGCGCCACACGGTCGACGCCTACGCCCGCGACGTACGGATCTTCCTCCAGTTCCTGCAGGGCCATCTCGGCGGACCCGCGACGCTCGCTGATCTGGCGGCCCTCGCCCCGCGCGATGTCCGCGCCTTCCTGTCGGCGCGCCGGGCCGAAGGTCTCTCCAGCCGATCGCTGATGCGGGGGCTCGCGGCGGCGCGGTCCTTCGCGCGGCGCCTGACGCGGACCGATCGGGCCCAGATCTCCGCGCTCGCCGCTGTCCGCTCGCCCAAGATCCCCCGCAGCCTGCCCAAGCCGATCGCCGCGCCTGCAGCCAGAGGGCTCCTCGACGTGGCGACGCGCGCCGGCGAGGAGCGCGACGACTGGGTGCTGGCCCGCGACGCCGCGGTGCTGTCGCTGCTCTATGGCTGCGGCCTGCGCATCTCGGAGGCGCTTTCGCTGACCCGCGGCGAGGCGCCGGTTCCCGGCGTCGACCGCATCGAGGTTCTGGGCAAGGGCGGCAAGCGCCGCCAGCTCCCGGTGATCGCCGCCGTGCAGGCCGCGGTCGCGGACTATCTCGCGCGCTGCCCATGGCCGCTTCCGCCGCAGGGGCCGCTGTTCGTGGGCGCCAAAGGCGGCCCGTTGAGCCCGCGCATCGTGCAGGCGGCGGTCGCCCGCATGCGCGGCGCGCTCGGCCTTCCCGACAGCGCCACCCCGCACGCGCTGCGCCACTCCTTCGCGACGCACCTGCTCTCGCGCGGCGGCGACCTGAGGACCATCCAGGAGCTTCTCGGGCACGCGAGCCTCTCGACCACCCAGCTCTACACCGAGGTCGACGGCGCCCGGCTGATGGCGATCCACGCCGCCTATCACCCCCGCGCGCGGGCCGGCTGAGCGAACCGGCGGACGCGCGGGGGTGATAGGCGGCGTGGATAGATCGG
>NZ_JBJKEX010000518.1:0-1381 GCF_045505405.1 Hansschlegelia beijingensis
CTCAACAGCGCGACAAGAAGCAGCGCGGTCAGCACGGCGGGCCCGAGCGCCAGGATGGCTCCGCCGCTCGGCAGGATCGAGGGCTCGACCGCGAACCAGGCGGCCGTCGCGGCGATCAGGGCCGCGAAGCCGGCGAGCGCGCGCGGTTCGGCGAGGCGCTCGGCGTAGTAGAGCCGCGGATGCCGGATCGCGTTCCGCACCAGCGCGAAGTCGGAGAAGATCAGCGGCTCGCCCAGGATGCGCCGCTTGATCGCGGAGCCGGCCCCGAACAGGCCGCAGACGGTGACGGTCACGAAGGCCGCGTGCCAGGGCCGCCATGACAGCGAGAACGCCGCAAGAAATAGCACGGTGTGAAGCGCGAGGCGGAAAGCCAGCGCGCGCGCCGGCGCCCTGAACGAGGCGAAGCCGGGCGGCGCCGTCTCGACGACGAGAGACACGAGGAAGGACGCGACGAAAGCGAACAGGAATCCCGTCACGGAAGCCGCCGAGCGATCGGCCCGAGAAGGCGGTGGCGCCCCAGCGCATAGGCGTGCCGCAGCCGCGCCGCCGTGGCGCCCCGCCAGGTCTGCGCCCGGGCGCGCGCCGCCGACAGCCGGTCAAGCGCCGTCTCGGGCCCGCAGGGCAGGCCCGAGATCGGGTCGCGGTACAGCGGATAGAGAATCAGCGTCGCGGCGACCAATTCATCGAGGGTGCGCCGGACGCCGCGCCGTGGATGGGCCGCGAGATCCTCCGTCAGGCCCCAGCCCGCGTAGAACGGAGCGCCATGGGTGGTGACGGAGAGCCCGCGCAGAAGCGCCTCGAAGCCGGACAGCGAGGTCATCGTCTCCACCGAATGGCATTGCGGATAAAGGGCGGCGATGGAGCCTTCGGGGACGACCGCGTCCGCGAGCGCGAGATCGTCCGGCGAAACCGCGCCCCGCCGGTAGCCGGCGACGACGTCGGGATGCGGCTTGTAGACGATGAAGGCGTCGGGGTGGCGGGCGCGGGCCGCGGCGAGCAGATCACGATTCGTGCGGATCGCTCCGGCCCCGCGGAGGATGGAGGCGTCGTCCTCGACCTGGCCCGGCACCAGAACCCCCCGCCGCCCTCCGGGCACCACGCGCTCGGCGGCGGCGCCGACATTGTATTTCGTGACGTTCTCCGCAACGAGCCGGCGACGCAGGCGGGAGGCCCGCTCAACGAGCTCGGCCGGCATTTCGGTCTCCCGCAGCAGCGTCTCGAGATCGCTCGGGCCGGACGGATCGTAATAGACGCCGCTGTCGTCCAGCACGAGCGAGACCGGCTCGATGAACGCCGCGCCAAGCCCGACCGAGCGGAGGAAGCCGTCCTCCAGCCGCGCCAGCGGGACGCCGGCCGCGCACGCTGCGCGTTCCGCCGCGGC
>NZ_JBJKEX010000519.1:0-1375 GCF_045505405.1 Hansschlegelia beijingensis
GCCTCGTGCTCGTCGATCGCGATCGAGCCTGGCG
The DNA here is from genome assembly GCF_045505405.1 of Hansschlegelia beijingensis. Taxonomy (GTDB): domain Bacteria; phylum Pseudomonadota; class Alphaproteobacteria; order Rhizobiales; family Methylopilaceae; genus Methylopila; species Methylopila beijingensis_A. The sequence continues at coordinate 35 of NZ_JBJKEX010000519.1, forward strand.
CCGCCGGAAGGGGCGCGGCGGCAGCCGCAGGCTGAGCCGGCCGGCCGAAGTCGACGTCGAACAGGAACGGGACGGGCCGGCTCATCGCGGCGCCTCCGCTCGGCCGACGAGGATCGCGTCAGTAGACAAGCTCATCCTCGCCCTTGCTCTTTGAGATGGTGATCTGGCCGCGGGCCGCGAGATCCTTCGCGAGATTGACCAGAGCGGCCTGCGCCTCGTCGACGTCCCGGAGGCGCACCGGTCCCATCGCCTCCATGTCGTCGGCCAGCATCCTGGCGGCGCGGCTGGAGAGATTGCCGAGAATGAACTCGCGCATCAGCTGGCTCGCCCCCTTGAGGGCGACCGTCAGCCGGTCGCGCGGCGCGTCCCGCAGCAGGGTCTGGATGCCGGCGGAATCGAGCTTCGCCAGGTCGTCGAAGGTGAACATCAGCTGCTTGATGCGCTCCGCGCTTTCCTTGGCGGCCTCTTCGAGCTTGGTCAGGAAGCGGGTCTCGGTCTGCCGGTCGAAGGCGTTGAAGATCTCCGCCATCACCTCGTGGGCGTCGCGCCGCGAGGTCTGCGACAGGCTCGACATCAGCTCCGAGCGCAGCGTCTGTTCGACGCGCTCCAGAATGTCCTTCTGGACGGACTCCATGGCGAGCATCCGACGCACGACGTCGAGCGCGAAATCCTCGGGCAGGATCGCCAGCACGCGCGCGGCCTGCTCGGCCCGGATCTTCGACAGCACCACCGCGACGGTCTGCGGATATTCGTTCTTGAGGTAGTTCGCGAGGGCCGCCTCCGGAACGTTGGAGAGCTTCTCCCACATGTTGCGGCCGGCCGGTCCGCGGATCTCCTCCATGATGGAGCCGACGCGCTCCTTCGGCAGGAACTGCGTGAGCAGCCGCTCGGTGGATTCGACGTCGCCGACGATGCCGCCATTGCTGGTGAGCCGGGACGCGAACTCCACCATCAGGTTCTCGACGGTCTCGACCTCGACGGCGCCGAGCGAGGACATCGCCGCCGAGAGGTCGCGGATCTCGTCGTCGTCGAGCAGTTTCCACACCTCTTCGCCGTGGGTCTCGCCGAGCGCCAGCATCAGGACGGCGGCGCGCTCGACGCCGCTCAGCCTGCGGCCGGTGGATGGGGTGAGGGCGCGAGAGGCCATCTCAGGCGGGCTCCTGCAGCCATTGGCGGATGATGGCGACGCTCTCCGAAGGATTCCCTCGGACGAGTTCTCCCAGCCGGTCGACGCTCTCCGACTTCCGGCCGGATATCTCGGCCGCGGTCAGCCGGCGGCTTCCGGCCGGGATGTCGCCGGCCGTCAGCGCGCCGTCGGCGCCGAGAGGCGTGGCGACGAGG
>NZ_JBJKEX010000520.1:0-1375 GCF_045505405.1 Hansschlegelia beijingensis
GAGCGCCGCGCGCGGCCCGGTCTGCGGCAGCAGCACGGCGAACTCCTCGCCCCCGAGCCTGCCGATCACGTCGGACTTGCGCAGCTGTCCGAGGCAGGCCGTGACGCTGCGCGCCAGCACCGCGTCGCCGACCGCGTGCCCATAGGTGTCGTTGACCGACTTGAAGCGGTCGAGGTCGAGGTTGATCAGGCTGATCTCGTTGCGGTGGCGGGCCGCGAGATGCAGGGCGCGCGTCGCCTCCTCGCGGAACGCGCGGCGCGACAGCGCGCCGGTCAGCGCGTCGGCGTTGGCGAGCAGGCGGAGCTCCAGCCCCTCCATGACGATCTGCGCGAGGTCGCCCAGGATGGCGACCTGCTCCTCGTCGAAGCTGCGCGGCTCCCGGTCCATCACGCACAGCGTGCCGATGGCGTGGCCTTCCGGCGTGCGGAGCGGCGCGCCGGCGTAGAAGCGGACATGCGGCTCGCCGACCACATAGGGATTCTGGGCGAATCGCGGATCGACGGTCGCGTCGCAGATCACCAGCGGCGCGCCCTCGCGGATGGTCACGCAGCAGAACGCGTCGCCCTTCGGCGTCTCCTGCAGGTGCAGGCCGCGGCGCGACTTGAACCACTGCCGGTGCCCGTCGATCAGCGAGACCAGGGCCATGGGGACGTCGAAGATCCTGGCGGCGAGCCGGGTGACGCGGTCGAACGCCTCCTCGCTCGGCGTGTCGAGCACGTCGTAATGCGCGAGCGCCGCCAGGCGCTCCTCCTCGCTCGCCTCGGCCGATTCGACGTGAATGGCGGCCACGGAAGCTTGGTCAGAACCCACTGCGAACACTCCTGCTACGGCCGATACGGCCCCGCCCCTCCCCGGCGGTTTCCGGCACGATGGCCGCGGCCGGCTTACAATTGGTTGCCAGGATCGATCGAAAACCCCGGCGGCCCGCCAAGGTGCTGGCGCAGACGGGCGGCGAGCGCTGCGGGATCCTTGAGCTCGCACTCCCAGAGCACGAGCGGCTCCCAGCCGAGCGCGCGTAGCTCGGCCAGGACCCTTGCGTCACGCGCGACGTTACGGCCGATCTTAGCGCTCCAGTATTCGGCGTTGGCCTTCGGGGCGCGCGCTCCGCGGGCGCAGTCGTGGCCGTGCCAGAAACAGCCATGGACGAAGACGACCTTGCGGCGAGAGGGAAACACCAGGTCCGGGCTTCCCGGCAGGTCCTTGCGGTGCAGCCGGAACCGGTAGCCCAGAGCGTGAGCGGCGCGCCGCACGAGCATCTCGGGCGAAGGACTTCAACAGCGCCAACCCGCAGTACGGCCAGTTCAACCTCGGCACCGACAAGACCTGGCAGGGCGACGCCTGGAAGATCGGCGGCGGCACCAACTGGGGCTGGTAC
>NZ_JBJKEX010000521.1:0-1365 GCF_045505405.1 Hansschlegelia beijingensis
CGCTTGTGCAGGCCGCGCAGGACGCCGGCGCCGCGGCGCTGCTGTCGGGCGAGGGCGTCGAGGACATCGTCGGCAAGTCCGGCGCGGACGGGCTGCAGGCGGAGGCCGGCGACGGCTTCGGCGACGTGATCGGCCGGTTCAAGCCCGAGAAGATCGTCGGCGCGGTGGCGCAGGGCGCGCGCGACGACGCGATGTCGGCCGGCGAGGCCGGCGCGGACTACGTGCTGTTCGGCGACCCTGCGAGAGACGAGCCGTTCGCCACGACGCTGGAGCGCGTCGAATGGTGGGCGCCAATCTTCGAGGTGCCCTGCGTCGGCCTCGCCCGCGCGGTCGACGACGTCGCGGCGCTCGGCGACGCCGTGTGGCGCCATGAGGAAGGGCCTGCGGCCGCGGTGGCTTCGGCGGAGGCCATGCTGTCGCTCTCCCGCCAACCCGCTCCATGACACGGGCGCTGCTCACAGCGGCGGCTCTGCTCGCCGCCTCAGGCGGCGCGTTCGCGGCGAGCGAGCCCAGGAAGACGCTGTCCGCCCCGGTCCCCTCGGCGTCGGACCTGCAGCAGCCCGCGACCGCGGTGCCGAGCTTCCGCGACATGATGCTCGACAAGCCGTGGGACGCGCAGCAGAAGGCGCCGACCGCGGCCGTCGAGGACGACGAGGGCCCGACGGACCCCAACGCCGACGTCGCCTATGGGGCCTACCAGCGCGGCCTCTACCGCGTCGCCTTCGACGAGGCGAAGAAGCGCGCGGAGGCTAACCCGCCGGATACCGCCGCGATGACGCTGCTCGGCCAGCTCTACGCCGACGGCGCCGGCGTCGCGCGCGACCCCAAACAGGCCGCCCGCTGGTATGAACGCGCCGCCGCCAAGGGCGACCGGGAGGCGATGCTGCAGCTCGGCCTGCTCAAGCTGCATGGCGAGGGCGCATCGCGGGACGTGGCGGGCGCTGCGAAACTGTTCGAGAAGGCCGCCGCGCTCGGCGAGCCGGAGGCGCTCTACAACCTCGCGGTGATCGAGCTGCAGGGCGAAGGGCGGCCGCAGAATTTCGCTTCCGCGGCGAAGCACATGAAGGCCGCCGCCGAGCTCGGCCAGGCGCAGGCCCAGTACGCCTATGCGATCCTGCTCAGGGAGGGCCAGGGCGTCGATCGCGACCTCGCGGCCTCCGCCGACTGGCTCAGGCGGGCCGCCGAGCAGGACGACATCCCCGCGATGGTGGAATACGGCATCTCCCTGTTCAACGGGCGCGGCGTCGAGAAGGACGAGGCGGCCGCCTCGCAGTTCTTCAGGCGCGCCGCCGAGCGCGGCAACGCCATCGCCCAGAACCGGCTCGCCCGGCTCTACGCGCATGGCCGCGGCCTGGCGCGCGATCC
>NZ_JBJKEX010000522.1:0-1357 GCF_045505405.1 Hansschlegelia beijingensis
GTTGCGCCTCCCCGGCGGACGCACCGGGCTCCCCCGGCTGCCGCCGCACGCGCCCGGCATGACGATCGGCCTGTTCGGAGGCACGTTCAATCCGCCGCATGACGGCCATCGCCGCGCAAGCTTGCTGGCGCTGCGCCGGCTGGGCCTGGACCAGGTCTGGTGGCTGGTGACGCCCGGCAATCCGCTCAAGGACAACGCCGCCCTCCCGCCGCTGCCCCAGCGCATGGAGGCGGCGCGGCGGGCGGCCGCGCATCCGGACATCTCGGTGTCGGACGCCGAGGCCGCGATCGGCGTGCGTTTCACCTATGACGCGATCGCCTATCTGACCGCTCGCTGCCGGGGGGTCTCGTTCGTGTGGATCATGGGCGCCGACAACCTCGAGAGCTTTCACGGCTGGCAGCGCTGGCGGGAGATCGCCGACCTGGTGCCGATCGCCGTGGTGGACCGCCCCGGGGCGACCTTCTCGCCATCCTCGCGGGCCGCGCACGCGCTGGCGCGCTACCGGGTGCCGGAGCGGCAGGCGCGTTCGCTCCCGCGCATGAAGCCGCCCGCGTGGTGCTTCCTGCACGGTCCGCGCTCCGCGCTGTCGTCCACGATCCTGCGCAAGGAGGCGCTGCGTCCTGGGCAGAACGCGCCGACGTGAAGATGCCGCGGTTGAAATGTCGCAGCCTCAAGGCGTATGCTAAGCATTGGCCGGAGCTGGATTCCGGCCTGAGGACGGCAGACGGAAGGCTAAAACTCTGTCCACCATAGCGCTGAAGGAGACGTCCGATATGGCGTCTCACATCGGCGCCGGAGCGCCCGCAGCGGCGAACCCGGCGTTGCTTCACCTCATCCTCGACGTGCTCGACGAAAACAAGGCTGAAGAGACCGTGGTCATCGACCTGCGGGGCAAGTCCGCCTTGGCCGATGAGATGGTCATCGCCTCCGGGCGGTCGAACCGGCACGTCGGCGCGATCGCCGACAAGCTGGTCGAGGAGTTGAAGAAGGGCGGTCACGGCAAGGTCGTGGTCGAGGGACTGCCGCACTGCGACTGGGTGCTGATCGATGCGGGCGACGTGATCGTCCATCTGTTCCGCCCGGAAGTGCGCGCGTTCTACAATCTCGAGAAGATGTGGTCGGCGGGTCGTCCCGTCGAAGGCGCACTCTCCTGATCTGAGGGCGCATGCGGCTCGTGATCGCGGCGGTCGGCCGTCTCAAGGCCGGGCCGGAGCGTGAGCTTGTCGCCCGCTATGTGGAGCGCGCCGGACAGCTCGGCCGCTCGCTCGGCCTCGACGCGCCCGAAATCATCGAGCTCGAGGAAAGCCGCGCGCGCCGGCCCGAGGACCGCAAGCGCGACGAGGCGGAGCGGCTGCGG
>NZ_JBJKEX010000523.1:0-1353 GCF_045505405.1 Hansschlegelia beijingensis
CTGTGTGGGCCCGCGTCGCGGGCGACGTCATGGACTTCTGGGCGCTCGGCCCGGCGCTCTCCCGCCACAACCCGAAGCGCGACGCCGCGATGGCGGCGGTCGCCGTGGTGGCCGCCGTCACCGTGATCGACGTGCTGTGCGCCGTCGCCCTGTCCGAGGACGACTGAGCCTACTTCGCCTCGATCAGCTCGACGTCGAAGATCAGCGTGGCGTTCGGCGGGATGACGCCGCCGGCGCCCTGCGCGCCGTAGCCGAGCTCCGGCGGGATGATCAGCGTGCGCTTGCCGCCGACCTTCATGCCCGCCACGCCCTCGTCCCAGCCGGGGATGACGTTGCCGACGCCGAGCCGGAACGTGAAGGGCTGGCCGCGGTCGACGGAGGAGTCGAACTTCTTGCCCTTCTGGCCGCCTTCCTCGAGCCAGCCCGTGTAGTGCACCCGGACCGCGTTGCCGACCTTGGCCGGCGCGCCGGAGCCGACCTGCGTCTCGACGATCTTGAGGCCGGAGGGCGTGGTGGTCGCCTGCTGGGCGGCGGCCGGGGCGACGGCCATCGCCAGAAGGCCGGCCGCGGCGGCGAGGCTTGCGAGCGCGAAGTTCATCCGTGTCTCCTCATCGGTTCGTTCGGGGCGCTTATAGCGCGCCCGCGCCGGCTGTCGCGACGCCGTTACGGAACCACTCGTCTCCGCCGCGCCTTGTAAGACGAGAGCCGCCGCGGGCGGCAGCAGCTGGAGGAGATCGCATGGCCAACGGAGCCGGAGACCTTTGGGGCCTGATGACCGTGGTCGGCGTGGTCATCCTGGGAATCGTGATCGCCTATGCGATGATCCGCAACCGCCGGATGACGCCGCAGGAGAAGGGCGTGTCCGAGCGCGCCACCGACCGGGTTTACGACCAGGAAGCCCGCGACCCCGCCAACCGCAACGCCTGACCGCGCCAGGTCACCGCGCCGGGCCGACGTTGATCACCGTGCCGTTCGGCAGGATCACGTCGCCCGGCTTCTGGGCCGGCGCGCAGTCGCCGAGCCGGCGGGCGTCGATCGTGGTCGAGAACCGCCGTCCGCCGCCGTCCAGCCCGCTCAGCGTGCTGGTCGCCTCGGCCCGCGCCCAGGTCGCGAAATCGCCCGTCACGACGATCTTGTTGTCGACCATCATGCCGCCGGCCTTGCAGATCGCCCCCGCCACATAGCCCTCGGGCGTATCGCGGAAATCGTCGTTGCGGCAGCTCTGGCCGGCCATCGCCTGCCGCACCAGCCGGTCGGTCGCGGCGTCGATGCACTCGCGCGCGCCGCTCCTGCCCGCATTGGTGATCGTCGTGGTCTCCCACAGCCCCGGCGCGCGCTTGGGCGGCGAGGCGG
>NZ_JBJKEX010000524.1:0-1349 GCF_045505405.1 Hansschlegelia beijingensis
AGATCCCGAAGTGGTCGCAGGCCTATCTGGAAGGCCTCGACGTCTGGATCATCGACGCGCTCCGGCACACGCCGCATCCGAGCCATTTCTCGGTCAGCGATGCGCTGGGCTCCGATGAGGCCGACGCCTCGCCGGCCCTGCGGCCGGCGCCCGCGCCGAAAGCCGCCGCCCGGCCCGCCATCGATCCCGACGTCATCGCCGGGATGCGCTCGGAGATCGAGCGGCTCAGCCGCACGGTCGAGGAGTTGCCCCGGCGCTCGGATCTCGACGAGCTGACCGGCGAGATGGCGACCCTGTCGCGGTTGCTCGGAGCGGCCATGCCCTCGGGCCTCGACTCCGGCGCGCTGAGAGCCATCGACTCCCTGGTCACCCAGGTCGAGGAGATGCGCGGCCACGCGGCCAGCCCCCAGATCATCTCCGAGCTCGCCGAAGAGCTGAAGGCCATCTCGGCCCGGCTCGACGTCATCGGTCCGCGCAGCGCCGAGGCGGTCGAGGCGCTTGCGCAGCGCATTGAGGAGGTGCGCGGCGAACTCGACCATTTCCCGCGGGCGTCCGCGGTCGGGGAGCTTTCGGCCGAGATCCAGTCGATCGTCGCCCGGCTCGACCGGCACGAGAGCGCCGCGATCCCGGCGCGCGAGGCCGTCGAGGGGCTGACCGGCCAGGTCGAGGCGCTCGACGGCAAGATCGACGCGATCGCCGAGGCGTCGCGCGCCCGCGCCGAGGAACTCGATCGCATGAACGAGGCCTTCCGGGCCGAGCTCGACGCGCGCCCCCGGGCCGACGCGATGAGCGACCTCGGCCGCCAGATCGAGGCGCTGACCGAGGGTCTCAAGGCGCGGCCGCCGGTCGCCCCGAGCGCCGCCGCCTTCAAGGATCTCTCGGGCAAGCTCGAGGTCATCGACGACAAGATCGAGAAGATCGCCGCCGTCGCCCGGCCCGAGGCGATCGACGGGCTCGGCCGCAAGATCGACACGCTCGCGACCAGCCTCACGGCGCGTTCCGTCGCGCCGGCGCCGGAGGCGGTCGGAGAACTCGTCAGCAGCGTCGACGGCCTGAGCGAGCGGATCGACGACATGGCCGCGGCCACCCGCGCCCGCGGCGCCTCGTTCGACCGCGTCGAGGAGGCGGTGCGTTCGATCGCCGAACAGCTGCTCGTCGCCCGCCCTGGCGAGGTTCAGTCCTCGGCGGCGCTGGAGGAGCAGATCGGCCGGATCGTCAACGGCCTGGAGCGCAATGACGGCCGGCTGGACGATCTCAATGCGGCGATGAGCGGCGTCGCCGCCCGCATCGAACAGAGCTGCGTCAGCCTGGGCGCCGAGGCCGCCCGCGCCGCCGCCGACGCCACCCGC
>NZ_JBJKEX010000525.1:0-1344 GCF_045505405.1 Hansschlegelia beijingensis
TCTGGTGGCGCCGCCCGTCGCTGGCGCGCCGAGCTTGCCGGAGCCGCGCAGCGGCGCGATCGCTTCCTCGTAGCGGCCAAGCTGACCTTCGCCTATGACGATTCGCAGATGGGCGATGCGGGGATGCGCGAGGAAAACGCGCGCCGTCTCGGCCAGCATCGGCTGTCCGCCGCCGAGGTCGCGATACTGTTTCGGCTCCGCGAAGCCGGTCCGCGCGCCGGCGCCGGCGGCGCAGATCAGCGCCGCGACCTTGGGATTGCCGCCGGAGCTCCCGGCGCTGGGCTCATCGTTCGCCATGGGGCCGCTTCTAGCCAAACCGCGATGTTCTGTCCCGCGCGAGATTGGTCATTGTGCCAAAGACCGAGTTGGCTAATATGTGTGCAGAGGGGTTCGCGACTAATTTATGAGCATCACCGGCTTTCCTGAACCAGCGGTTGCGGGCCTGACCATCGGTCCGGCGCGCCCAGCCAACAGCGTCGTTCTCGCTCCGATGTCGGGCGTGACCGACATCGTGTTCCGCCGGATTGCGGCGCGTCTCGGCGCCGGCATGGTGGTGTCCGAGATGGTGGCCTGCGCCGAGTTCGTGCGCGCGGACGAAGAATCGCGGCTGCGGGCGGAGGGCTCCGGGCTTGATCTTCACGTCGTCCAGCTCGCCGGGAGGGATCCGGCCTGGATCGCGGAAGCGTCCCGGCTCGCGGTCGCGGCCGGGGCCGACGTGGTGGATCTCAACATGGGTTGCCCGGCCAAGAAGGTCGTGGGGGGCCATGGCGGCTCGGCGCTGCTCAAGGATCTCGACCTCGCGACCCGGCTGATCGCGGCCGCGGTGGCGGCGGCCGGCGCGCCCGTGACGGTGAAGATGCGGCTCGGCTGGGACGCCGATTCGATCGTCGCCCCGGAGCTCGCGGCCCGCGCCGAGGCGGAAGGCGCAGCGCTCGTCACCGTGCACGGCCGCACGCGTTCGCAGTTCTACGAGGGCAGGGCGGACTGGTCCGCGATCCGCGCCGTGAAGGAGCGGGTGTCGATTCCCGTGATCGCCAATGGCGACCTGACGACCGTCGAGCATGCGCCGGCGATGCTGGCGGCCTCGGGCGCGGACGGGGTGATGATCGGGCGCGGCGCGCAGGGGCGGGCGTGGTTCCCCGGCCAGGTCGCGGCCTATCTGGCGACCGGCCGCAGGCCCGCGCCGCCGTCGCTCGCGACCCAGAGGGAGCTCGCGCTGGAGCACTATGAAGGCCTGCTCGGCCTCTATGGCCGCGACACCGGCGTGCGGCACGCCCGCAAGCATCTCGGCTGGTATCTCGACGCCGCCGCCGCGAGCGTGGGACGTGGTCGAGCGTCGTGGTC
>NZ_JBJKEX010000052.1:0-14198 GCF_045505405.1 Hansschlegelia beijingensis
CAGGGGCGCGCGCGGCGGGCCGCCTGACCGGGCCGCCCGCCAGAAGGCGCCATAGACCTTGAACGGCGCCCCCGATCCCGATCGCACGGCGGAAGGCTCGTGCAGCAGGCGCCCGCCGAAGGTTTTCACGACCGCGCCGCGCTCCTCGAGAGCAAGCCGCAGGTCCGCGTCGATGGAGGCCTCCGGCTCGCTGTAGCGGCGCGTCCAGAAAACCTGGGCGGCGCCGCTTTCGTCCACGGCCTGCGGGACCGCCGCGCGGGCACTGCCCATTCGGACCGCGAATGGCAGGCCGATTCGCGCACAGTCGCGGGCGAGCGCCTTCAGCGACTGCGCCAGCCACCAGCGCGAGGCGCCCCCGAGCGGGCGCAGGCCGGCGCTTTCTTCGTCGAGCAGGAAGAGCGCGGTGACGGGAGCACCGCGGGCGACCGCCGCCGTCACCGCCGGATTGTCCGCGAGGCGCAGATCCTCGCGAAACCAGATCAGGGCGCAGGGCGGGCGGCCGGACGAGATCATGCGGGTTCTCGATAGGCGGGGGCGTCACGGCCTTGGCGCGACGGATCAGGATCGGGTCCTGAATGAAACAGGGGGCCGACCTTGCGGTCGACCCCCTGTCGAAACTGGCTCCTCGGGCAGGATTCGAACCTGCGACAACTCGATTAACAGTCGAGGGCTCTACCGCTGAGCTACCGAGGAATCTGCGCGCCCGGGGGCGCGCTTGCGGCACGGCGGGCCTATAGCAGACGGCGCGGCGCGGCGCCAACCCCGCTCGGCACTATCCTGTCGAGATAGTCGCCCGGCCTCAGGCGGGCTGAGCCGCGCCAGGCTCCTGCTCGAAGACGAGCAGGTCCAGAACCGGTCCTGCGCTTCGGCCGCCGAACCGCGTCACCAGGGCATGCGCCTGTCCGCGGTGATGCGTCTGATGATTGAAGAAATGCAGGAGAGCCGACGCCAGCGGCTGCTCGACCGCTTCGGGACTGGTGACCCGCCGGTAGCGGATCTTTCCGAGAAGGTCGTCCGGCGTGAGGTTTTCAGCGAAGGCGAGGATCCTGCGGTCCTCCGCCGCGCGCGCCGCGGCGAGATCCGCGAGATCCTCGAACAGGATCGCGTCAAGACGGTCGGGGGCGTCGCCTTCGCCAGTGAACCGCCGCATCCAGATTCGGTCGGCCGCCAGAAGATGGTTGAGGGTCCCGCAGAGGCCCCCGAAGAAGGCGCCGGCTTCGGCGTGAAAGGCGTCCGCGGGAAGCGCGGCGACCGACGCGTAGAGGCGGCTGTTCGCCCACGCATTGTAGCGCGCGCATGTGATCCACTGTTGCGTCGGCATCCGGGGCCTCCTTGCGGACCCGAAAGCTAGACGTTCCGCACCTGCCGGAAAACATCCGCCGGGCGCGCCAAACGAACGCGGCGGCCCGTCGGCCGCCGCGTCGCTTTCGTCAGTGGCTGGTCCGTTACTCCGCCGCCTGCTGCGGGGTCGCGGGCGTCACCGAGATCGCCGGCTCGCGGCCGTCGAGCTCCGCGCGCGCCCGGCGGACGCCGGCGGCGTAGTCCGGATGAACCCGCTCGAAGTGGACGAGCTGACGCTCGGCGATCTCCTCCGGGATCCCGCTCATCGCGGCCGCGATGTTGGCGAACAGCCGGCTCTTCTGGCCGTCGTCGAACAGGTTGAACAGCGCGGTGACCTGACCGTAGTCGTCATTGCCGTCACGGTGGTTGAAGCGGTCCGCGTCGCCCGAAAGCCTCAGCGGGGGCTCCTTGGCGAACCTGTCCTCAGCCGGCCCGTTCACCGAGTTCGGCTCGTAATAGGCGTCCGGGTTGCCGGTGCGGATGCCGCCATAGACGTTCATCTGCCCGTCCTTGTGGTAGTGGTGAACCGGGCAGCGCGGCATGTTCACCGGGATCGACTCGTAATGCGTGCCGAGCCGGTAGCGGTGCGCGTCCGCATAGGAGAACACCCGCGCCTGCAGCATCTTGTCGGGCGAGAAGCCGATGCCCGGCACGATGTTGGACGGCGAGAACGCCGCCTGCTCGATCTCCGCGAAGTAGTTTTCCGCGTTCCGGTTGAGCTCGATCACGCCGACCTCGATCGGCGGGAACTCGCCATGCGGCCAGACCTTGGTGAGGTCGAAGGGATTGTACGAGGTCTGCTCGGCCTGCTCCTCGGTCATGATCTGGACCTGCATCGTCCAGCGCGGGAACTCGCCACGCTCGATGCCGCCGAACAAAGCCTCCTGGTAGCTCTCGCGAGTCTTGCCGATGACCTGGTCGGCCTCTTCGTTCGTGTAGTGCCGGTGACCCTGCTGGGTCTTGAAATGGAACTTCACATAGTAGCGCTCGCCGGCGTCGTTCCAGAACGAATAGGTGTGCGAGCCGTAGCCGTTCATGTGCATCGGAGACACCGGCAGGCCGCGGTCCGACATCAGGATGGTGACCTGGTGCAGGCTTTCGGGCGAAAGCGACCAGAAGTCCCACATCGCGGTCGGAGAGCGCATGTTGGTCTTCGGGTGGCGCTTCTGGGTGTGGATGAAGTCCGGGAACTTGTAGGGATCGCGGACGAAGAACACCGGCGTGTTGTTCCCGACGAGGTCCCAGTTGCCTTCCTCGGTGTAGAACTTCAGCGCGAAGCCGCGGACGTCGCGCTCCGCGTCGGCCGCGCCCAGTTCGCCCGCCACGGTGGAGAAGCGCGCCAGCATCGGCGTCTCGGCGCCGGGCTGCAGAGCTTTCGCCTTGGTGTATTTCGAGATGTCGCCCGTGATCTTGAGGACGCCATACGCGCCCCAGCCCTTGGCGTGCACGACCCGCTCCGGGATGCGCTCGCGGTTCTGGTGGGCGAGCTTCTCGACGAGCTGGTAGTCCTGAATCAGCAGCGGGCCCCGGGGACCGGCGGTCCAGGAGTTCTGGTTGTCCGGCACCGGCGCGCCGGCCGTCGTGGTCAGGCGATGGGTCATCAGCAGCCTCCTTGGTCGGGCCCGCTCCTTGTTCCAGACGCTTCGGCGATGCGCAGGCAGGGCGGCTCCACAAGGTGAGTTTCCCCTGCGCGGGTCGATCAGCGCAAATCAGTTGTTTCGCCGTGGCGATAAGATTATCTGATAGCTCATGATCTCGCTTCGACAGCTTCGCTATTTCGATCAGCTCGCGCGCCTCCGGCATTTCGGGCGAGCGGCGGCGGCCTGTTCGGTGACCCAGCCCGCGCTCTCGATGCAGATCCGGGAACTCGAGGCTGAACTTGGCCGCGCGTTGATCGAGCGTGGCCGCGACGGCGTGAAGCTCACCAGGACCGGCGAGGAAGTCGCCGCCCGCGCCGTCTCCATTCTCGCCGCGGTGGCGGATCTGGAGCGCCGTGCCCGGGGCGACGATGAACAGCTCGTCGGCTCGGTGAACCTCGGCGTGATCCCTTCCGTCGCTCCCTACCTGCTGCCCCGCCTGCTGCCCGCGATCGCCGAGCGTCATCGGCAGGCGCAGCTCGCCCTGCGCGAGACGCAGACCGAGACGTTGATGCGCGAACTGCTCGCAGGATCGCTCGACGCCATCCTCGTCAGTCTCCCGGTCGAGGCGAACGAGGTCGAGGTGGAGCCGCTCTTCGACGACGCGTTCCTGCTGGCGGTTCCGGCGAGCAGCCCGCTTGCGCGGCGCCGCGTCGCGAGCATCGATCTGCTCGACGACGCCGAGCTGCTGCTGCTCGAGGATGGACACTGCTTCCGCGAGCAGGCCCTGACCGTCTGCCGCTCAATCGATCCACGCCGGCTGCGAAGCTTCGGGGCCACCAGCCTCTCGACCCTCATGCAGCTGGTCGCGAACGGCCACGGGGTCACGCTCCTGCCGCAGATGTTCGTCGACGCCGAGGCGCGCGTCGATCCGCGGGTCAGGTTGCTGAGGTTCGAGGAGCCTGAGCCGAAGCGCGTCCTGGCGCTCGCCTACAGGAGCACGTCGCCGGTCAAGAGCGGCCTGCTGGCGCTCGCCGAGACGATCAGAACGGCTTGCGGCCCGCAGCTTCCGGCGGAAAATTCTTCCGCCGGTCGGGTCGGCGCGTTATAAGCCGGGCGCTTTCCGAGATCCTTCCCCCGTCGCGCGCGCCTTGACCAAGGCCGCCGCGGCTCATCCAAAGACAGGCGATCCATGGCTATCGAGCGCACCTTCTCCATCATCAAGCCGGATGCGACTCGCCGGAACATCACCGGCAAGGTGCTGACCCTGATCGAGGACGCGGGTCTCCGGGTGATCGCGCAGAAGCGGCTCCACCTGACCAAGGAGCAGGCCGAGGGCTTCTACGCCGTTCACAAGGAGCGGCCGTTCTTCGGCGAGCTCGTCAGCTTCATGACCTCCGGCCCGGTCGTCGTTCAGGTGCTCGAGGGCGAGAACGCGATCGCAAAGTATCGTGAAGTGATGGGCGCGACCAACCCGGCGAACGCGGCCCCGGGTACGATCCGCAAGGAGCTCGCCGAGTCGATCGAGGCGAATACTGTGCACGGCTCGGACAGCCCCGAGACGGCTCCGCAGGAGATCGCGTATTTCTTCAAGGACGAAGAGATCGTCGGCTGACGGTCTGAGGGGCCCGGGGGGCTTCCTGAGGCCTTTCTTGCGGCCGCTCTTGCTCCATTATCGTGAGCGCGGCCTGACGTTGCATAATGCGCCGAGGCGAGCCAACGCCTCGGCCGGTCGGTGGGAGAAGACGGAATGGAATTCACTTTCGCCTTCGATCAGCCGACCTTCTGGTTCGCGCTCCTGCAGATCATCTGGATCGATCTGCTGCTGTCCGGCGACAACGCGGTGGTCATCGCGCTCGCCTGCCGCAAGCTGCCGCCGCATCAGCGCCGCACGGGCATCCTGCTGGGCGCCGGCGCCGCGGTCGGCCTGCGCATCATGTTCGCCTTCGGCGTCACCTTCCTGCTGACGGTGCCGTTCCTCAAGATCGGCGGCGGCATTCTCCTCTTCTGGATCGCGATCAAGCTCGCCACGGACGAGCACGACGCGCACGGAGAGGTCGAGGCCTCGGCGAGCCTCTGGGGCGCGGTGCGCACCATCGCGATCGCGGACGCGGTGATGAGCCTCGACAACGTCGTCGCGATCGCGGCGGCCGCGAAGGGCCATCCGGAGCTCTTCATCTTCGGGCTGCTGCTGACGATTCCTCTGATCATCGCCGGCTCGTCCCTGCTCACCACGCTTCTGACCCGGTTCCCGATCCTGGTCTGGATCGGCGCGGCGCTGCTCGGCTGGATCGCGGGCGAAATGATCGTCGGCGACGTCAAGGCGCTGGAATGGCTGAACGCCTACAACCCGTCGCTGGTCATCCCGAGCCCCGAGACGCCGGGCGTGTTGACGACCGCGAAGCCGCTGCACTACGGGGCCGCGGTGGCGGGGGCGGCGTTCGTCCTGATCGTGTCCTACGTCATCAAGCGCCGGCGTCACCGCTCGGCGGAAGCCACGATCGAGAGCGCCTGAGGGGAGGCGCCCTTCAGGGCCAAATGAACGGGGCTGGCGGCTCGTCCAAGCCGTCGATGACCACCTTGCCATCGACGAGACGGGCCCTGCCGGACGCCCACAGCGCGAGCGCCCTCGGATAGAGCAGGTGTTCGGCCGTCAGCACCCGGGCGCCGAGGCTCTCTTCATCGTCCCCGTCGAGCACCGGAACGGCCGCCTGCGCCACGATGGGGCCGGCGTCCATTTCCTCGGTGACGAGATGGACGGTGCAGCCGTGGAGCCGCACTCCGGTCTCCAGCGCCCGGCGATGCGTGTCGAGCCCCTTGAAGCTCGGCAGCAGGGCAGGGTGGATGTTGAGCATCCGGCCCTCCCAGCGCGCGATGAAGACCCCCGTCAGGAGGCGCATGAAGCCTGCGAAGCAGACCACGTCAGGGGAGAAGCCTGCGAGCGTCCGGTCGAGCTCCGCGTCGAACGCCTCGCGGGACGGAAACAGCCTGTGGTCGACGACCGCCGTCGCGATGCCGGCCCGCTCCGCGACCGCCAGGGCGCCGGCGTTCGGACGGTTCGAGACGACCGCCACGATCTCGGCCGGGTAGCCAGGCTCCGCCGCGGCGTCGATCAATGCGGCCATGTTCGACCCGCGGCCCGATACCAGGATCGCGACCCGCGCGCGGCTCATGAGAGGGCGAGGCGCCCGTGGAAGCGCACCGGCTCGTCGGCCGCGGAGATCGTGACGATCTCGCCGATGATCGTGACCGTCTCGCCCTCGCGGCGGAGCAGCTCGGCGACCGCTTCGGCCTCGTCCGCCGCCACCACCGCGACCATGCCAACGCCGCAGTTGAAGGCGCGCAGCATCTCGGTCTCGGCGACGTCGCCGGCGCTGGCGAGCCAGCCGAACACCGGCGGCGGCGTGATCCGGGACAGGTCGATCTCAGCGCCAAGGCCGTCGGGCAGCACGCGGGGCAGATTGTCGGGCAGGCCGCCGCCGGTGATGTGGGCGAGGGCCTTGAGTCCTCCGGTCGCCTTCAGCGCGGCGAGCAGAGGACGGACGTAGATTCTGGTCGGCGCGAGCAGCGCCCGCCCGAGGCTCTGCAGCGGCGCGAACGGGGCGGGAGCGTCCAGCGCGACGCCTGACCGGGCGACGATCCGGCGAACCAGCGAGAAGCCATTGGAATGGACGCCCGAAGAGGCAAGGGCGATCAACACATCGCCCGCCGCGACGTCCCGGCGCGGGAGCAGCCGGCCGCGCTCCGCGGCCCCGACCGCGAAGCCCGCGAGATCGTAGTCGCCGTCGGCGTACATGCCGGGCATCTCCGCGGTCTCGCCTCCGACGAGCGCGCAGCCGGCCTCCATGCAGCCGGTGGCGATGCCCTTGACGACCTCGTAGGCGACGTCGCCCGACAGCTTGCCGCAGGCGAAATAGTCGAGGAAGAACAGCGGCTCCGCGCCCTGCACGATGACGTCGTTCACCGACATCGCGACAAGGTCGATGCCCACCGTGTCGTGCACGCCGGTCTCGATCGCGATCTTGAGCTTTGTCCCGACGCCGTCATTGGCCGCGACCAGCACGGGATCGGTGAAGCCGGCGGCCTTGAGGTCGAACAGGCCTCCGAACCCGCCGATCTCGGCGTCGGCGCCGCTCCGGCGGGTCGCGCGCACCAACGCCTTGAGGCGTTCGACGAGAGCGTTGCCGGCCTCGATGTCGACGCCCGCCTGTGCGTAGGTGAGGCCGCCATTGGTCGTCTTGTTCTCGGCCATTCCCGCCTCGATGCTGCGTCGCCCGCCCCATAGACCGACAGCGGCGGCCGCGCAACCAAAGCGCTCGGCTTCAGTTTGCGCGCGAGACCCGCATCCGTATGTGATGAGATCGGAAGTGGGCGGTTTGGAGCTGCGACGGGCGTGAACCTGCCGAACTCTCTGACGATGGCGCGGCTGCTGGCGGTTCCGCTCGTGGTGTGGCTGATCGCGACCGGTGAGCACCTCGCGGCCTTCGTGGCCTTCGTGCTCGCCGGAGCCACGGACGCGCTCGACGGCACCCTGGCGCGCGCGCTCGACCAGAGGACGCGGCTCGGCGCCTGTCTGGACGCGGTCGCCGACAAGAGCCTGATCGCGGCGATCTATGTGACGCTTGCTCTGACCGCGCACCTTCCGGCGTCGCTCGCCGCCCTGGTGGTCATGCGCGACGCGTTGATCGTCGCAGGGGTGCTCGTCACATGGCTGCTCGGACGGCCGATCCCGATCGAACCGAGCGGGGTCAGCAAGGCCAACACCTTCGTTCAGATCGCCTTCGCGGCGCTGATGCTGGGCGCGCGGGGCTTCGGCTGGAGCGCGCCGGCCGTCGAGGTCGCGGGAGCGTGGCTTGTGGGCGCCTTGACGTTGTGGTCGGCCGCCGCCTATCTCGCTACCTTCATACGCCACAACATGGTCGCCGGGGCCCGTTCGACGGATGGATAGGCTTGGCGGGTCGGCAGGAGGGCGGGCCACATGAGCTTGCAACGCCAGGCTCTCTTCTGGCTCGCCGCGCTCGTCGCGGTGGCGTTCTTCCTCTACCTGTTCTCAGGCATCCTGCTGCCCTTCGTTGCGGGCCTCGCGCTCGCCTATCTGCTCGATCCGCTCGCCGACAGGCTGGAGAGGCTGGGCCTCCCACGCGTCGCGGCCACGGTCGTCATCCTGCTTTCGGTGCTGCTCATCTTCGTCGCGGCGATAATCCTGATCGCGCCGCTGATCGGCCAGCAGATCGTCGGGCTCGTCCAGCGCCTGCCGGAAACCATCGCGCGCCTGCAGGAGCTCCTCGCGACGCAACGGCAGGGCTGGTTTGGCGGCGTGGTCAACCAAGGGCTCGGCCAGCTGCGCGATTCGCTCGGCACGGTCGTCAGCCAGGCGGTGAACTGGATCACCGCCTTCCTAAGCTCGCTGTGGGCGAGCGGGGACGCGATCATGTCGGTCGTCAGCCTGCTGGTGGTGACGCCGGTGGTCGCCTTCTACATGCTGATCGACTGGGATCGCATGGTCGGCACCATCGACGCCTGGACGCCTCTGCGCCACAAGGAGACGGTGCGGTCCCTCGCCCGGGAGATGGACGAGAGCATCGCCGGATTCGTCCGTGGGCAGGCGCTCGTCTGTCTGCTGCTCGGAACGTTCTACGGCATCGCGCTGTCGACGGTCGGGCTCAACTTCGGCCTCGTGATCGGGCTTGCGGCCGGCTTCATCGGCTTCATCCCCTATGTCGGCTCGCTCACCGGCCTGATCGTCTCGGTCGGCGTCGCGACCGTACAGTTCTGGCCGGACTGGACGATGGTCCTGCTGGTCTTCGGCATTTTCGCCATCGGCCAGTTCGTCGAAGGAAACATCCTGCAGCCGCGACTGGTGGGCGCTTCGGTCGGCCTCCATCCGGTCTGGCTGATGTTCGCGCTGGTCGCCTTCGGCTATCTGTTCGGCTTCGTCGGCCTGCTGGTCGCCGTCCCGCTTGCGGCGAGCCTCGCCGTGCTGATGAGGTTCGCCATCCGCCGCTATCTCGAGAGCCCCTTCTACACGGGGGCGCAAGGACCCAGCATGCTGCCGGGCGGCCCGAAGGGCGCGAGCCTGTTCGGGCCTCGCGGACTTCCGCAGGACCCGCGGCCCATCGCCGGCCCGCCGGAGCAGAGCTGAGACGCCGATGCCGCGCGAGGCGCCGCGCCAGTACCCGCTGGAGCTCCCCCATGCGAGCCGCTTCGGGACCGAGGATTATCTGATCGGTCCCGCCAACGCCGCCGCTCACGCCCTCGTCACCAGCTGGCCGGCCTGGCCCGACCGGCTCCTCCTGCTGATCGGGGAGGAGGGGGCGGGCAAGTCGCACCTCGCGGAGATCTGGCGCTCCGAGGCGGGCGCCACGGCGGCGGCCGACGCGGGCAACGCGATCGCGCTGTTTCTGGAGCGGCCGGGCCGCGCCGTGCTGCTCGAAGACGCAGACCGGACCGGGGCGGATGAAGACGCCCTGTTTCACCTCCTCAACACCGCTCGGGAGCGCGGCGGGGACCTGCTGCTGACCGCACGCTCGGCGCCGAGCCCGGCATGGCCGTCATTGCCCGATCTCGCGTCTCGCCTGCGTGCGCTGCCGGTGGCGCGGCTGGAGCCTCCGGACGAGGCGATGGTCAAGGCGGTGCTGGTCAAGATGCTCGACGATCGGCAGCTTCGCGTGGAGGCGGACGTGGTCGAGTTCATCGCCAGGCGTTCCGACCGATCGATTGGAGCGATACGACGCGTGGTCGCCGAGCTCGACCGCGAGTCTCTCGCCCGCGGCCGAGCCGTGGGCCGCGGGCTGGCGGCGGACGTTCTGGCGCGGTCCCTCGCGGAAGAGGATTGAGGGCTGAATGGACGTTGCAAAACCGTCACAAGAGCGTCGTAAAGAGACCGCCGGCGCGCGTCGCACCACGGCGGGGCGCAAGCGTTCGGGGAGAGATGACGGCATGTCCGACAACGTCCTCCAGGTTCCGCCGCGTGCGGCGATAGCGGAAGCGCAACTCGAGGCTCCCGCTCCCTCCGAGTCCGAAGCTCCTGGCGGAGACCCGTCGCGTTTCGTCAATCGCGAGATCTCCTGGATCGGCTTCAACCGCCGCGTTCTGGAGGAGGCGTCGAACCCCAACCACCCGCTACTCGAGCAGCTGCGCTTCCTGTCGATCTCGGCCAACAATCTCGACGAGTTCTTCATGGTGCGGGTGGCCGGCCTGCGCGGCCAGTTGCGCACCGGGATGGTCGCGCTCTCGCCCGACGGCCTGACGCCGGCCGAGCAGCTCGCCCGGATCGGGGAAGTCGTCTCATCGCTGGCGCATGACCAGCAGATCCGCTGGCTCGAGCTCAGGGAGAAGCTCGCGAAGGCCGGAGTGGTCCTGGTTGAGGGGCCCCAGCTGACGAAGTCGGAGCGGGTGTGGCTGGAGGACCGGTTCCTTCAGCACATCTTCCCGATCCTCACGCCGCTCGCGGTCGACCCCGCGCACCCGTTCCCGTTCATCCCGAACCTCGGCTTCACCATCGCCTTGCAGCTCGCGAGGCAGAGCGACGGCCGTATGCTCAACGCCCTGATCCGCATGCCGGGGCGTATGGAGCGCTTCATCCGCCTTCCGGACGGCGAGTTCGAGGGCGCCCGGTTCGTCAGCCTGGAGCAGGTGATCGGCCTCTTCATCGGCCGTCTCTTCCCGGGATATACGGTCACGGCGCAGTCCGCCTTCAGGGTGATCCGCGACAGCGACCTCGAGGTGGAGGAAGAGGCGGAGGATCTGGTCCGGACCTTCGAGACCGCGCTCAAGCGCCGCCGCCGCGGCTCGGTGATCCGGCTCGAGATCGAAAACACCATGCCGCCGGAGCTCCGCGCCTTCATCGTTGCGGCGCTCGACGTCTCCGATGACGAGGTCTTCGTGGTCGACGGCGTGCTGGCGCTGGGCGACCTGTCCCAGATCATCGCGGTCGACAGGCCCGACCTGAAGTTCAAGCCGTACAATCCGCGCTTCCCGGAACGCGTCCGCGAGCACGCCGGCGACTGCTTCGCCGCGGTTCGGGAGAAGGACTTCATCGTCCATCACCCCTACGAGTCGTTCGACGTCGTCGTGCAGTTCCTGAACCAGGCGGCGCGCGACCCGAACGTGGTCGCGATCAAGCAGACGCTCTATCGGACCTCGTCCGACAGCCCGATCGTCAGAGCGCTGGCGGAGGCCGCCGAGGCCGGCAAATCCGTCACCGCGCTGGTCGAACTGAAGGCGCGCTTCGACGAGGAGGCGAACATCCGCTGGTCGCGCGATCTGGAGCGCGCGGGCGTCCAGGTCGTGTTCGGCTTCATCGAGCTCAAGACGCACTCGAAGCTGTCGATCGTCGTCCGCCGTGAGGGCGGCTCGCTGACCACCTACTGCCATGTCGGTACGGGCAACTATCACCCGGTGACCGCCAAGGTTTACACGGACCTGTCGTTCTTCACGGCCGACCCGACGATCAGCCGCGATGTGGGTCGGCTGTTCAACTTCATCACCGGCTACGCCGAGCCCGCCGAACTCGAGCTGCTGGCGGCTTCGCCCCACACGCTCCGCAAGCGTTTCCTCACCCACGTCGGCGAGGAGATCGCGCACGCCAAGGCCGGCCGGCCGGCCGCGATCTGGGGCAAGTGCAACAGCCTGATCGACCCGGAGATCATCGACGCGCTCTATGAGGCCAGCCAAGCCGGCGTGAAGATAGACTTCATCGTCCGCGGCATGTGTTCGCTGAGGCCCGGAGTGCCAGGGCTTTCGGAGAACATCCGCGTCAAATCGATCGTCGGCCGGTTCCTGGAGCACAGCCGCATCTACGCTTTCGGCGCCGGACACGGGCTCCCTTCGCCGAAGGCGCACGTCTATATTTCGTCGGCGGACCTGATGCAGCGCAACCTCGACCGCCGCGTCGAAGTTATGGTGCCTATCCTCAACCCGACGGTCCACGAGCAGGTGCTCGACCAGATCATGGTGGCCAATCTGAAGGACAATCAGCAGAGTTGGACCGTTCTGCCGGACGGGACCTCGCGCCGGATCGTGCCGGCTGCAGGCGAAGAGCCATTCAACGCCCATCAATACTTCATGACCAATGCGAGTCTCTCGGGGAGAGGCAAGTCCGTGAAGACGAGTTCGCCGCGTCGGTTGGCCAAACGTGGATAAGGTTCTCAAGAAGGCGCGCGGCAAGGCTCCTCGCACGTCTCCGCCGCCGTCTCCGGCCGTTGAGCCCGAAAGGGCTCCGGTCGCGAAGCTGTCCGGCGCGCCCGGTCGGCTGCCTTGCGGGCCGCCGATCGCGATCATCGACATCGGCTCCAACTCCGTTCGCCTCGTCGTCTACGAAGGCCTGTCGCGAGCCCCGACCGCGCTGTTCAACGAGAAGGAGCTCTGCGCGCTAGGGCGCTCCATCGCCACGACCGGACGGCTCGCCCAGGAATCGACCGCGCGCGCGCTTGCGGCTTTGCGGCGGTTTCGCGCGCTCGCCCGGGCGATGGGGGTCGGCCGCATGTACGTGCTGGCGACCGCCGCGGCGCGGGACGCGGAGAACGGACCGGAGTTCATCGCCGAGGCCGAGCGCGTCTGCGGTCAGCCGATCGAACTGCTCTCCGGCAAACGCGAGGCCCGGCTCTCCGCGCTCGGCGTCGTCTCCGGTTTCTTCAAGCCGGATGGCGTGGTGGGCGATCTCGGCGGCGGCAGCCTCGAGCTTATCGACGTCAACAAGCGGCGCGTGGGCGCGGGGGCGACGCTCCCGCTCGGCGGCATTCGTCTGCAGGACGCGTCCGACCGTTCGATCAAGAGAGCCGACCGGCTGGTCCGCGACGCCCTCGAGGATTCCGGCCATCTCGACGGGCTGAAGGACCGGACTTTCTACGCCGTCGGCGGCACATGGCGCGGCCTCGCGCACATGCACATGGTGCAGAAGAATTTCCCGCTGCACGTCCTGCACGGCTACACGATACCGGCGCGCGAGGCGCTGGAGTTCTGCCGCGTGGTGCGCCGGGTCGACCCCGACACCCTGCCTGCCGTCGGCGTCGTCTCCGCCGAGCGCCGCCCGTTGCTGTCGTATGGCGCGCTCGTGCTGGAGCACATCATCCGCCTGGGTAAGCCACGCGAGGTGGTGATGTCGGGCCTCGGCGTGCGCGAGGGCTTGCTCTACGACCTGCTCGACGACGACGGGCGCCGGGAGGACCCGTTGCTCGCCTCCGCCCGGGAGCTCGGCTGGCTGCGCGCCCGCGCTCCCCGGCACGGCGACGATCTCGTCGAGTGGACGGACCGGCTGTTCCGCAGCGTCGACATCGACGAGAGCGCGGAGGAGCGCCGCTGGCGGCACGCCGCCTGCCATCTCGCCGACGTGGCCTGGCGCGTCCATCCCGACTACCGCGGCGAGCAGGCGCTCGACATGATCGCCCACGCCGCCTTCGTGGGCATCGATCATCCGGGCAGGGCCTTCATGTCGCTCGCGGTGTTTTACCGGCACATGGGCCTGCTCGACGACGAAGCGAGCCCGCGCATCCGTGAGCTCGCCTCCACCCGCATCCTGGACCGTGCGCGCACGCTCGGCGCCGCGATGCGCGTCGCCTACCTGATCTCCGCCGCGTTGCCGGGAATTCTGCCGCGCACGCCGATCGGGCTGAAGCGGGAGGTGCTGACGCTCAAGCTTCCGGCCGAGCTGGCCGACCTCGCGAGCGACCGGCTGAAGAACCGCCTGCAGAAGCTCGGCAAGCTGCTCGCCCGCCGCACGGCTCTCGTGAACGTATGAGCAGCGCTCGGCGAACGCCCCAGCGTCGACCGACGCGCCCCGGGGCGGAAGCCGACAATATGGCGGTGACGCCGCCCGAGAGGGGGTCGACGGAGGTCGCGCGCCAGATCCTGCCGACCTCCGGCACGATGATCGGGGTCTGCACCACCCTTGTGGGTCTGGTGAAGATCCTGGAGGGCCAGTTCGGCGGCAGCCATGTCGACGAATGGGGCGCGATCATCGCGGTCGCCTTCCTGGCGAGCGCGATCTTCTCTTATCTGGCGATCCGCGTGTCGCTCCAGTCCGTGGTGTCCGGCCGGACCCTGGAGCGGTGCGCGGACGTGCTCTTTCTGTTCGGGCTGTTCGCCCTTGTGGTGCTCGTCGCGCTGTTCGCCTTCGAGACCATCTGAGGCTATTCGGCGCTGACGCCGGCCTCCGGCTGCTTGCGCTCGCGATTGCGCCGCGGCCGAGGGGGTCCATGGAGCCTCCTCGGGGGCGGCGCGACGACCAGTCAGACGCGGCCAGTTTCCTGCAGCCGGGGGGCAGCCGCGGGTATCGCGGTC
>NZ_JBJKEX010000526.1:0-1334 GCF_045505405.1 Hansschlegelia beijingensis
CGCGCGGCGAGCACAAGGCGGCGTTCGACGCCTATGTGCGCCGCGGCGAGGTCGCCTCGCTGAAGAGCCTGGAAGGCAAGGCGCTCGCCGCCGTGACCGACGCGCAGGGCGGCTATCTCGTGCCGGAGGTCACCGAACGCGAGATCGGCCGGCGGCTCGCCGAGGTCTCCCCGATCCGCGCCATCGCGACCGTGCGCCAGGTCACCGCCTCGGTGTTCCGCAAGCCGTTCGCGACCGGGGGCTTCGCCTCCGGCTGGGCGTCCGAGACCGGCGGCCGGTCGCAGTCCGCGACGCCGACGCTCGACGAGCTCGCCTTCCCGGCGATGGAGCTGTTCGCAATGCCGGCCGCGACCCAGACGCTGCTCGACGACGCGGCGGTCGACCTCGACCAGTGGATCGCCGAGGAGGTCGAGACCGCCTTCGCCGAGCAGGAGAGCGTCGCGTTCGTGACCGGCAACGGGACCACCCGGCCGCAGGGCTTCCTGACGCCCGCCAAGGTCGCGAACGCGGCCTGGGAGTGGGGCAAGATCGGCTATGTGGCGACCGGCGCCGACGGCGCCTTCGCGACCGCGAACCCCTCCGACCGCCTGCTCGACCTGATCTATGCGCTGCGCTCGGGCTATCGTCGCAACGCGACCTTCGTGATGAACCGCCGCACCCAGGCGGCGGTGCGGAAGCTGAAGGACGCGGACGGCCGCTATCTGTGGGAGCCGCCGGCGACCGGGCAGGGCGGCGCGACGCTGATCGGCTTCCCCGTCGCGGAGGCCGAGGCGATGCCGGACATCGACGAGGACGCCCACGCCATCGCCTTCGGGGATTTCCGCCGGGGCTATCTGGTGGTCGACCGGATCGGGGTCAGGATCCTGCGGGATCCCTTCACGGCCAAGCCCTACGTGCTGTTCTACACCACCAAGCGCGTCGGCGGCGGGGTCCAGGACTTCGACGCCATCAAGACGCTGAAGTTCGGCGAGAGCTGAGCTTCCGTCATCCCGGACGGTGGCGCGCGCCGCCGATCCGGGATCGCCTTCAGGATCGAGCGCCCCTCGCGGAGGACGATCCCGGCTCGCGCCGCGCTCGGCCCGAGCGACGCGCTCACGCCTTTCCTTCATCCCAGGACATCGTCATGCCCGCCGTGATGCTCACCGCGCCGGAGGCCGAGCCGATCGGTCTCGCGGACGCGAAGGCCTATCTGCGCCTCGACCACGACCACGAGGACCCGCTGGTCCAGGACCTGATCGCGGCCGCGGCCCGGCAGGTCGAGAAGCCGACGCGCCGCGTGCTGATCGCGCAGCGCTGGCGGCTCGACGTCCGGCTGCCCTGCGGGGAGGCGATCC
>NZ_JBJKEX010000527.1:0-1328 GCF_045505405.1 Hansschlegelia beijingensis
CGCGGCGATGGAGCCCCGCATCACCCTCACCTTGCCGATGATCCTGGCCGCGAAGTCGCTGGTGCTGAGCCCGCTGCACGCCGGCTTCAGCGCCGATCCGCACCATTTCGGGCCCTATTCGCCGTCGAGCCGCCTGTTCCTCAATCCGCTCAACGCCGACCCGGAGTTCCTGTTCGGCGAGGACCGGGTGGCAGAGGCCATCGAGGCTTCGGGCGCCGGCGACACGCGGCGCGCCGGCGAAGGCGCGGCTCTGATCGACTGGCCGACGGCGGCGGCCGCCAAGCTCGCCACGCTGCGAGCCCTGTTCGAGAGCTTCCGCGCCTTCGACCAGCAGCAGACGGGCGGACGGCTCGCGCTCGACTTCGCGGCCTTCCGCAAGGATGGCGGGGAGTTGCTGGAGCAGCATGCGCGCTTCGAGGCGCTGCACGCCGAGCGCTTCGGCGCCGATCCTTCGCAGTGGGACTGGCGCTCCTGGCCCGAGCCGCTGCGCGACCCCGACAGCCCGGACGTCGCGGCGTTCGCGGCGCGGGCGGCCGGCGAGGTCGACTTCCACATCTTCATGCAGTGGATCGCGGACCGCTCGCTCGCCGCCGCCCAGAAGGCCGCGCGCGATTCCGGCATGTCGATCGGCCTGATCTCCGACCTCGCGGTCGGCATGGACGCCGGCGGCAGCCACGCCTGGAGCCGGCACAAGGACGTGCTGGTCGGCCTTTCGGTCGGCTCCCCGCCCGATCTGTTCAATCCGAATGGCCAGTCCTGGGGGCTTGCGACCTTCTCGCCGCTTGCGCTCAGGGCGACAGGCTTCGCGCCCTTCCTGGCGACGCTGCGGGCCTGCATGCGGCACGCAGGCGGCGTGCGGATCGACCACGTCATGGGGCTGACCCGGCTCTGGATGGCGCCCGACGGGGCGCGCGCCACGGAAGGCGCCTATCTCAGCCTGCCGCTCGACGACATGCTGAGGCTGATCGCGCTCGAGTCCCACCGCCACGGCGCCGTGGTGGTGGGCGAGGATCTCGGCACCGTGCCGGAGGGCTTCCGCGAGCGTCTGGCGGAGGCCGGTGTCGCGGGCATGCGCGTACTGCAGTTCGAGCGGGACGAGCGGCGCTTCTTCGCCCCCAGCGCCTATCCGCCTGAGGCGCTCGCGATGAGCACCACCCACGACCTGCCGACCACGGCCGGCTGGTGGTCGGGCGCGGACATCAAGCTCAAGGCCTCGATCCCCGGCGACCAGTTCGGCGACGACGAGGCGGGGGCCGCCGCCCAGCGCGCGACTGACCGGCCGCTGCTGTGGGCGACCTTCCGCGAGGCGGGCGCGGCCGAAGGCGAGC
>NZ_JBJKEX010000528.1:0-1322 GCF_045505405.1 Hansschlegelia beijingensis
CGCAGGCCTGGTCGTCCTTCGGCGCGGCCGGGCTGGTGTCGGACGCCGCGCCGAAGGACGACCAGGCCTGCGCCACATAGGCCGAGACGGGTGAGCGCCGCCCGGTCTTGAACAGCGAGTGGAAAGGTGCGGCGTCGTTCTCCACGCCGCCGTTGAAAGGCCCGTACTGCTCGTCCTGCGGGGCTTCCTGAAGCGCCAGAACGGTCGCGCGCGCGGGCGCGGCGTTGGGGATCTCGTCATGCGCCGCGGTGATCCGCGCATAGACCTCCGAGGCCGTGCGGGGCCGTCCCTTGTCGAAGAAGATCGCGCGGTTGGCGGAGGCCTGCGCCGGGAAGGCGTCGGCGGCCGAGGCCGTCGGCGCGTTGGTGGCGAGACTGACCAGCTGGATCGCGCCCTGCGCGCCGAGGAAATGCGCGGCGTAGAGCTCGCCGGGGGTCGCCGACCGGCCGAGGGCGGAGCCGAGCGCCTGCGCGTTGCGGCGGGTGAAGGCGCCGGCGAGCAGAGCCGAGGCGGTGGGGTCGTCGCGCAACGCCAGCAGTTCGGCGCGGCGGGCGGGATCGGTGACGACGTAGCGACCCGAAGAGGTGCGGGAGACGTCCGCGGCCTCGCTGGCGAAGCCGAGGCTCGGCCCGTCTTCCTTGAGCACCTGCAGCCAGGTCTGGTCGATAAACTGGAACAGCCCGCGCGCGGAGGAGGTCGGCGCCTTGGCGGTGGGATCCAGCGAGGACTCGCGCTTGGCGGTCTGCAGCAGATAGTCGAAACTCGCCCCGGTGGCCTGCGCGGCTTTCCGAAGCGCCGCCGCTACGCCCCCCGCAGCATCCGCCGGAGTGATGAGCTGCATTCGCCTTATGCCCGCCTGCCGACGCGCCATGCGCCCTTGCGCCGCCGATGGGCGATGCCGGCAAACTATCGGGCCTTTATGGTAAACCGGCCGTTAACACTGCCATCAAGCGCCTGTGAGATCTTAACAAGATGGCCGTCGCCGTCCGCCTTTCCCCCGGTCCCCGGCGCTGGCTCATGCTGCGGCCGGAAGACGCCTCCGAAAGCGGCGCTCCGGCCGGGGCCGACGCGCTCGTGCTGGACCTGCCTGCGACGAATCTGTCGCCCGCGGAGGCCCGCGCGCGGCTCGCGCTGATCTCCCGGGCGTCCCCGGCTCCGCTCTACGCACGGATCCCTCCTCTGGAGACGGACGAGGCGGAAGCAGACCTCGCGGCGGCGGCCGAGGCGAGGCTGCAAAGCGTATCCTGCGGCTCGACCGGCTACGCCTTCGAGGACCATGCGGAGCCCGAGACGAGTTCCTGCTTGCCGCCACCGCCCAAAAC
>NZ_JBJKEX010000529.1:0-1317 GCF_045505405.1 Hansschlegelia beijingensis
GCCGCGACGCGCTGGCCCGAAAGCCCGCCCATGGTCCGGGCGGCCATTCTGGAGCGCGCCGCCGCGCTGATGGAGGCGCGGAGCGGGGAGCTGATCGGTCTCGTCGTCCGCGAGGCCGGCCGCACCGCGCCGAACGCGCTCGCCGAACTGCGCGAGGCGGTCGATTTCCTGCGCTACTACGCGGCCGGCGTAAGGGGCTGGTCGGAAGCCGCGCACCGGCCGCTCGGGCCGATCGTGTGCATCAGCCCGTGGAATTTCCCGCTGTCGATCTTCACCGGCCAGGTCTCGGCGGCGCTCGCGGCCGGCAACGTCGTGCTGGCGAAGCCCGCGGAGGAGACGCCGCTGACCGCCGCCGCCGCGGTCGCGCTGCTGCACGAGGCCGGGATCCCGAAGGACGCGCTCCAGCTCGTTCCGGGGGACGGCGAGGTCGGCGCGGCCCTCGTGGACGATCCCTGCGTGCAGGGCGTGCTGTTCACCGGCTCGACCGAGGTCGCGCGGCTCATCCAGAGGCGGCTCGCGCGGCGGCTCGGGCCGAACGGCGCCCCGACGCCGCTGATCGCCGAGACGGGCGGCCAGAACGCGCTGATCGCGGACTCCTCGGCGTTGTCAGAACAGGTCGTGGCGGACGCGCTCGCCTCCGCGTTCGACTCCGCCGGCCAGCGCTGCTCTGCGCTGCGCCTGCTCTGCCTGCAGGAAGACGTGGCGGACCGGCTCCTCGACATGCTGAAGGGCGCGATGGCGGAGCTTGCGGTCGGGGATCCGGCCAGCCTCGCCACCGATGTCGGCCCGGTGATCTCAGAAGAGGCCCGCAGGACGATCGACGCCCATGTCGAGGCGATGCGCCAGAAGGGTTTTGCGGTCACGCGCGCGGGGCCGCGCGGCCCGGCGGCGGGAAGCTTCGTCGCGCCCACGCTGATCGAGATCCCGCGCGTGGCGGAGCTCCGCGGCGAGGTGTTCGGACCGGTGCTGCACGTCGTCCGCTACGCGCGCGAGCGGCTGGACGAGCTGATCGGGGAGATCAACGCCACCGGCTATGCGCTGACCTTCGGGCTGCACACGCGCATCGACGAGACCGTTACGCGGGTGCTGGGGCGCGTCTCCGCCGGCAATCTCTACGTCAACCGCAACATCATCGGCGCCGTGGTGGGCTCGCAGCCCTTCGGCGGACATGGCCTCTCCGGCACCGGCCCCAAGGCCGGCGGGCCGCTCTATCTGCGCAGGCTTCTGGCCTGGACGGGCCCGGAGCGGGAGCTCGTGGAGGCGGCGGCCGCGGATCCCTGGGCGCAGTGGCTGTCCGAGGCCGGCTACGAACCGGCC
>NZ_JBJKEX010000530.1:0-1303 GCF_045505405.1 Hansschlegelia beijingensis
ACGCATGACGGTCCCGATCTATCAAGCCGGCTCCGTCTCCTCGCAGGTCAGGCAGGCCAAGGAGGTCGCCGGTCAGCGTCGCCGTGTATGGGCTGGCTTGCGGACCGCGCCGAGTGGCGCGGCGACCCGGCCGCGCTGTGGCCGGAGGCCCGATCGGTCATCATGCTCGGCATGAACTACGGGCCGGACCACGACCCCCGGGCCGCGGCGACCCGGCGGGAGCGCGCGGCGATCTCCGTCTACGCGCAGGGCGACGACTACCACGACGTCATCAAGGGACGGCTCAAGCAGGTCGCGGGCGCGCTCGCCTCCGCGGGCGCCGAGATCAAGGTGTTCGTCGACACCGCTCCGGTGATGGAGAAGCCGCTTGCCGAGGCCGCGGGCCTCGGCTGGCAGGGCAAGCACACCAACCTGGTGTCGCGGGAATTCGGATCCTGGCTGTTCCTCGGCGCGATCTTCACCACCGCCGAGCTGCCGCCGGACGCGCCGGAGACGGACCATTGCGGCTCCTGCCGCGCCTGCCTGGACGCGTGCCCGACGAACGCCTTCCCCGGGCCCTATCGCCTCGACGCCAGGCGCTGCATCTCCTACCTCACGATCGAGCACGCCGGCCCGATCCCGCTCGAGTTCCGCGCCGCGATCGGCAATCGGGTCTATGGCTGCGACGACTGCCTGGCGGCCTGCCCCTGGAACAAGTTCGCGCAGGCCTCCCGGGAGGCCCGGTTGTTCGCGCGGGATGAACTGCGCGCGCCCCCGCTGGCCGAACTTGCGGGTCTCGACGACGCCGGATTCCGCAAGCTGTTCTCGAAATCCCCGGTGAAGCGGATCGGTCGCGACCGGTTCGTCCGCAACGTGGCGATCGCCATCGGCAATTCCGGCGCGCCGGAGCTGGCGCCGGTCCTGGCCGCCTTGCTCCGCGACCGCTCGCCTCTGGTGCGGGGCGCGGCGGTGTGGGGGCTGGGGCGGCTCGACCCGGCGAGACTCGCTGGGCTGGAGGCGAGCGAGCGGATGGCGGAGAGCGAAGCTTCCGTCCGCGGCGAGTGGGACATGGCGCTGGCGCGGGAGGCGGCTTGAAGCGGCTTGTGGTGTTCGGCTGCGGCTATTCGGCGCGGCGTTTCGTTGAGCTTCATCGCGGCGGCTTCGACGCCGTCGACGTCACGACGCGGGGCGAGGCGACCGCCGCCGCTCTCCGCGCGGAAGGGCATGTCGAACAGGCTGGGATCGTAGAGGATCTCGCGCGACTGCCCGTCCGCCACCGCATGCATGCGGACCGTCTTGGGGAAGAACTTCCCGACATGCATGA
>NZ_JBJKEX010000531.1:0-1301 GCF_045505405.1 Hansschlegelia beijingensis
GGCGCAAGACGATCGGCGTGAAGGAGATCGAGGCGACGATCGCCACGATGGCCCGCATACCGCCCCGGCCGCCAATCCGGCGGCGGCCGCCTGCAGCCTCGTGGCGCCCGCCTCGCTTTTCTTGCGCTTGATCAGCATGGCCGCCTCACTTGTTCTTGGCGATGAACTTGTCGAACACGTTGTCGGGCAGCGTCTCGTAAGCATTGGTGCGGTAGAACGCCTTCACGTCCGGCGTCACCCTGTACAGCGACCTGAGCTGGTCGCTGCCGGGGTCGTAGGCCTGCGCGTCCGTGGCGGTCAGCGGAGAAGCGGCTGCGGCCGCCGTCACGACCGCTCCGCCGCCCAGCGCGCGGAAGAACTGCCGGCGTCCAAGTTCCTGCTTCCGATCCTGGCGCATCCTCATTCCTCCTCGGCCCGCGCATCCGCGGATTGCAGGGAACGCCGCGGCGCGAGCCGCGACGCCGGGACCTCACGCACTCATGGCGAACGCTTCCGCCTCGATATCGAGGAAAGCCCGGCCGAGCGCGCCGACCGAGCGGTAGAAACGCGCGGCGTTCGCCGCCTCGAGATCGGCCAGGAAACGCCCGGCCCAAGGTTGTAAATTCCGCTCGAAGAACCTTTGTTCCTCGCCGGGCGGCGCAGCGAAGCGGCCGGCGGCGAGACCCGCCATCGCCTCGAACAGGACCGCGAGGTGGTCTTCGGGCTCGCTCACGCGTTCCTGGCGCTCGATCGCGAGCGCGGCCAGGTCGCCGCGGACCCGCGCCAGCGGCCGCTCGTTGAGGAAGCCCGTCAGGTAATATGACGCGTATGGCAGCAGTTCGCCGCGCCCGACGCCGATGAAGAGGGTGAAGAACTCGCGCTCGACCGCCGCGGCGTCGGTCTCGGCGGCGGCCCGGGCGAGGTTCGCGGTCAGCCGACCCAGAGCGCTGTCGTCTCCGGAGAGGAGCGCCAGCCTGTCCAGCAAGGGCTGATCCGGCGCGCGGCCCAGCAGGACGGCCAGCAGGTCGTAATGCCGGGCGCGGAGCAGATCGACGTCGTCGACATGCCCGCAAGGCAGCGCGGCGAGCCCCGCCTCGTTTGGTCCCCGGGCGTCCGACTCGGTCGCAGCCACTAGGTCCACTCCCCAAAGCCCCTGATGAGGCTTAGTTTTTGGCCTTATTTTGAGCCATGATAAGAAGCGTTCGAAACTTGTGCAATCACGATTTCGGATCGACCGTGATCGTCAGGCGGGCGTGGCGCCGCCATGGCGCCGGAAGCGCCCCGGAACAGGCCCGCCTGCGGGAGCCCGCGCCTCGGCCGGG
>NZ_JBJKEX010000532.1:0-1298 GCF_045505405.1 Hansschlegelia beijingensis
CCACGCCCCAGAACATCCAGAAATACGTGGACTTCATGGCTCGCACCAAGGCGATCGGCCGCAGCGCCGAGAGCTGGAAGTTGCTCTGCGTCGGAACGTCGAACGTCTTCTCCCAGTGACCGTCGGCGGTGTCGGTCGCAGCCACCTTGAGCTGGCCCTTGGCCTCCGGCTTGAAGCCGAACTCGATCACCGGGTCGGTCGAGAGCGAGATGTCGCTCTCCAGCGCGAAGACGTCCTTGTCGTTATAGGTGACCTTGATTTCCTTGATGTAGCGCGCCGGCGTGTAGGAGCGGGTGATCTGATCCATCTGCATGCCGTTGAAGTTCGGATGACGGATCATCAGGGTCGCCTGAGCGCTCTTGCCGGGCGTGACCTCGTCCCGGATCTTGAGCCGCATCTCGCCCATGCCGCGCATCGCGTCCGCCTCGCTCGTCCCCGCGGGCGCCGAGCAGCCGCCGCTCGCCTTCACGAAGCGCGCGGTCTGGAACAGCTTGCCGTCCGTGGTCTCCGCGACGGCGTGGACGTTGGTGTAGGTGTTGACGCGGGTCCGCAGCTTCAGCAGTCCGGCGTCGCCCGCAGGCCCGAACGTGACGCGCGCGGCGACCGGGCCCGGATTCTCGTCGATGACCAGCGTCAGCCCCTTGATGGAGGCGGGATCGGCGGTCTTGAGGGCCATCGGCACCAGCGAGGCGTCTTCGGCCCGCACCGGAGCTTCGAGCGAAACGACATCCTTGCTCTCCTCGACCTTGCGGTCGCCGAAGACTTCCTGACGCAAACTGGTCCAGCGCTGATCCCGCGCCGCCTCGTCATCGACCGCAAGAGCCGGCGTCACGGCGAGCGTGGCGGCGAAGAACGCCGCGGCGAGCGGCGCGAAGTGTCTGGTCATGTCTTCCTCCGGGCAGCGATCTCGCGTCGCCTCTGTTACGGCTTCCCCGTAACGGCGCATTATAGCTCAGACGATACGCGCCGTCCTGCGCCTCCGTTACATGGAGAGAAGGCGGAGACGCCGGCTGAGCCGCGCGCCTCCGCAAGTAGCCGGCCTTCAGAAGCGGGCCAGCCATTCGGCCGTGGCGGCGATGTCCGCCTGGCTCAGGCCGTGACCGGCCGGCAGCGTGCGATGATCCACGTCGGCCCCGGCGGCGCGCAGCGTCCCGGCCAGCCTCCCGACGTCGTCGTCCGGAACGATCGGATCGAAGGAACCCGACAGCATCAGGACGGGAGTCCCCGAGAGGTCAGCGGCCGGCGCCGCGGCGAGCGGACTCATCGGGCGCAGCAGCGCCGGCCGCTGACCTCTCGGG
>NZ_JBJKEX010000533.1:0-1298 GCF_045505405.1 Hansschlegelia beijingensis
CGCCTGGGCGGGACGCGCGCTGCGCATCCCTGCCGGCCCGCTGCTGGTTCCGCTGGTGGCCACGCTCGCGCTGCAGGGCTCAGGCCTGGCGACGCTCGATCTGCCGCCCTGGCTGCTGGCCCTGAGCTATTCGGTCATCGGCTGGAGCATCGGGCTGCGCTTCACCCGCCCCATCATCCTGCACGCCGTGCGCGCCCTGCCGCAGGTGCTCGGCTCGATCCTGGCCCTGATGGCGGTGTGCGGCGGCTTCGGGGCCTGCCTCACGATCTTCGCCGGGATCGACCCGCTGACCGCCTTTCTGGCGACCAGCCCGGGCGGCGCGGATTCAGTCGCGATCATCGCCGCCTTCAGCAATGTCGACCTGCCGTTCGTGATGGCGCTGCAGACGGCGCGGCTGCTGGTCGTGATCGCGACGGGGCCGGCGATCGCGCGCTTCGTCGCCCGCCACGCGGCGCGCCGCTAGGCGAGCCCTCCGGCGCGCTTGATGAACGCGACCACCGGGTCGACGCCGACCCCGTGTCGGACGCTCGCGAACACATAGGGCCGGTCCTTGCGCATGCGGATCGTGTCGGCCTCCATCACCGAGAGGTCGGCGCCGACCATCGGGGCGAGGTCGGTCTTGTTGACGACAAGCATGTCCGACCGGGTGATGCCGGGGCCGCCCTTGCGCGGGATCTTCTCGCCGCCCGCGACGTCGATGACGTAGATCGTGATGTCCGCGAGCTCGGGCGAGAAGGTCGCCGCGAGATTGTCGCCGCCGGACTCGATCAGGATCAGGTCGAGGGCCGGGAACTTGCGGGTCATCTCCGCGATCGCCGCGAGGTTGATCGAGGCGTCCTCGCGGATCGCGGTGTGCGGACAGCCGCCCGTCTCGACCCCCATGATGCGCTCCTCCGGCAGCGCGCCGGTCGCGGTGAGGATGCGGGCGTCCTCCTTCGTGTAGATGTCGTTGGTGATCGCGCAGATCTCGTAGGGGCCGTGGAAGGCGCGGCAGAGCGCCTCCAGCAGCGCGGTCTTGCCGGAGCCGACCGGGCCGCCGACGCCGACCCTGAGAGGTCCGTTCGAAGAGCTCATGAGCGGAAAAGCCTTGTGTACTGGGTCTCGTGCCGGGCGGAGCCGAGATCGAGCCTGAAGGTGGACGACGCAAGATCGTCGAGCGTGAGACCGGCGCCCTCGGCCGCGAGGCGCCGGGCGAGCGGCGTGAGCCGCGCCACGATCCCTGCGCCCGCCGTCTGGCCGATGGGGGCGAGGCGGACCCCGGCCGAGACGAGCGCCTGCGTCAGCGCGGCCAGATAGGC
>NZ_JBJKEX010000534.1:0-1286 GCF_045505405.1 Hansschlegelia beijingensis
TGCGCCGGAACAGCGGGCGCAGGTGCTGCGGGCCGCTGTCGCGCTTTCGCTGGCCGGCGACGGGCTCGGGGTGGATCGCATCCGGCAGAAGTTCGGGGCCAAGATGGCCGAAAGCTCCGACGCGGCGGCCTTCGAGGTGGTCACGGCCCCGGTCGAGGCGCATGGCGGCGCCTTCCGGGAGATCGCGCGCTCGATCGCCTCCAGCGCCGCCTTCGAGGCGTTCCTCAAGGAGTATCGCAGCAGGGCCGCCCAGGATCCCGCCAATGTCGCTCCGGCCGGGATCTCGGCCAGCGCGGCGACGCCGTCGCGGGCCTAGCCCCGGCGGGCGTCAGCCGCCGCCGTAGCTTTGCACCAGACTGCCTGCGACGAGATTCCAGCCGTCGACCAGGACGAAGAAGATCAGCTTGAACGGCAAGGAGACGATCGCCGGGGGCAGCATCATCATGCCCATCGACATCAGCACCGACGCCACCACGAGGTCGATGACCAGGAACGGCACGAACAGCAGGAAGCCGATCTCGAAGGCGCGCCTGAGCTCCGAGATCATGAAGGACGGCACCAGCACCCGCAGCGACACCTGTTCGGGCGTCTCGGGCGCCGGCTCGCGCGACAGGCCCTGGAACAGCGCGAGGTCCTTCTCGCGGACATGCGCCAGCATGAAGGTGCGGAACGGCGCGACGCCGCGCTGGAAGGCGGTGGCGTCGTCGATCTGGCCGGCGAGCCGCGGGGCGATGGCCTGATCGTAGGCGGCCTGGAACGTCGGGGCCATCACGAACGCGGTGAGGAACAGCGCGAGCGCCGTGATCACCGAGTTCGGCGGCGCGGTCTGGGTTCCGACCGCGGTGCGGAGCAGCGAGAGCACCACCACGATGCGGGTGAAGCAGGTCACCATCACCAGGATCGACGGCGCAAGACTCAGCACCGTGATCAGCGCGACGATCTGCAGCGCGCGCTCGCTCACTCCGCCCTGGCCGAGATCGAGCGTGAGGCTCTGCGCGGCGGCAGGCGTCGCCGCCGACAGAGCCGCCGCGATCAGTCCGTAGCGAAGAGAGCGTCCGCGCCAGGCGGCGGGCATGCCGGGAGAAACCCGGACATCAACCCTTTGGCTTGCCGACATCCCGCCCGAGCAGATTGGCCATCTCGGCCTCGAGCGCCGCAAGCGGGTCGTCGTCGAGCGTGGATCCGGCGGGGGCTTCGGCGGGCGAAGGGCGCGGCTCGGGGCGAACGTCGGGCGCAGCCGGAGCCGGCTTCTCGTTCTGGGGCGCCATCGGCGGCATCTCGCGCGG
>NZ_JBJKEX010000535.1:0-1282 GCF_045505405.1 Hansschlegelia beijingensis
GCCGGCCCAGTCGGCGGCAGGCGCCGCGGCGCGCGCGAAAGCCCTGCCGGCCGCCGGTAGCAGCAGCACCACGCCGATGGCGATCAGCAGAAAGGCGCCGACCGCTCTGAACACCGAGGAGTCGAGGCCGGCCGCGAAGCCGATGGTCGCGACGAACAGGCCGATCGCGACGAAGGAGAGCGCCAGCCCCGCCGCGAGCGCCAGCGGCCCGAGCCTGTGCTCGGAGGCCGCGGCCGCGAACACGATCGGCAGCAGCGGCAGAACGCAGGGCGACAGCACCGAGAGTACGCCTGCCCCGAAGGCGAGAGCGAGCGTCCCGAGCATGACGCGTCAGAGCGCCTTGGCGAGCAGATCCTCGATCCACTCGGGCTGCCTCTCGCCCACCGAGCGGGCGACCTCGCGCCCCTCCTTGAAGACGATAATCGTGCTCTGCGCCCGCGCCTCCACCTTCCGCACGCTCGGCTGATCCCCGTCGAAGTCGATCTCGTAGGCTTTCATGGCGGCGAAGCGCGGCTCGGCCAGAAGGCTCGCGAGGATCGGCTTCTGGGCGCGGCAGATCGGGCACCAGGCCGCGTGGATGTGGACGAGCACCGGGCCGCCCTGCTTCAGCGCGGCGTCGAACGCCTCGGCGGAGAACGGCGACATCGGGGCGGCCTGAGCCGCGCCCGACCACACGGCGGCGCAGAGGCCGCCCAGAAGCGTCACGCGGCGGGACAGCATTCAGGTCGCTCCTTGAGCCGGATTACTGCCGCGAGGCAGGCTCGCCCTCGGCTTTGGCCGCGGCGGCCCAGACAGAGTCCTGCCTGATCACCGCCGTCGGCCGGTCGGACTCCTGCCAGCCCTGGACGCCGTGCGGGAACCAGAACACGTTCTTGAATCCCCACCCGAGCAGCCGCTTGCCCATGTTCCAGCTGCCCCAGCAGTCGGGCTGGCAGAAGGTCACCATCGGCCGGTCGAGCCGGCCTCCGGAGAGTTCGAGAACCCGCGCCTTGAGCGCCGCCTCCTGGGCCGGCGACAGGTCCCCCGGCCCCGCGCCCGGGAACCAGGCCGAGCCGGGAATCGAGCGGTGCTGCGGAGCCCAGACCGCGGACTTCGGCAGCGTCGGCGGCTTGCGATCAGCCGGACCGACGTCGATCAGCACCGCGCCCTGCTCGATCAGCGCCGCAACCCGCGCCGTGTCCACGACCTCCGCGCCTTTGAGCGTCGAGGGCGTGTAGCTCTGCATCGGCCCGGTCCACAGGCCCTCCGGCTCCGGCGCCGAGCCGGGCCCACCGGCCGCGTG
>NZ_JBJKEX010000053.1:0-14180 GCF_045505405.1 Hansschlegelia beijingensis
GCTGAAGGGTTGAGCCGCTTTCAAGACAGCGGGGCGCGCGAGGCGCAACCCAACCCTCCAGGGGCGTCGTCCTTCAGCACGCGGGAGCGCGGCACGTCCCGGCCCTGCGCCTCGCTCTCGCGCCAGGCCGCGACCTCCATCATCACGGCGAGATCGCGGGGCTTCTTCAGCCGCGAGCGGAAGCGCTGCCAGGCGTCCTCGGGGTGCGACTGGTAGGTGGCGGGGGAGGTCAGAACCTCCATCTCCTCCAGGAGCCACTCGGCGCGGCCGCGCTTCTCGAGGTCGCTCGAGAGCTTCTGGTAAACCTTGCGGAGATGCGTCACGTCCGCGATCGCGTAAGTGACCTGGTCGTCCGTGAGCGGGCGCCGGCTCCAGTCGGTGAAGCGCGACGACTTGTCGAGCGCGACGCCCGTCGTGCGCTGGACGAGCTGGTCGTAGGAGATCGAGTCTCCGAAGCCGAGCACCATCGCGGCGACCTGGGTGTCGAACACCGGGTGCGGGATTCGCCCGGCGAGATGATGGAAGATCTCGATGTCCTGGCGCCCCGAGTGGAACACCTTCAGCACCGACTCGTCGGACATCAGGTCGTAGAGCGGCGCGAGGTCGATGTCGGGCGCGAGCGCGTCCACCACCACCGGCCCCTCCTCGTCGGCGAGCTGCACGACGCAGAGCTTCGGCCAGAAGGTCGTTTCTCGCAGAAACTCGGTGTCGACAGTGACGAACGGCGCCTTCGCCATACGGGCGCAGGCTTCTGCGAGAGCGTCTGTGCTGGTGATCATCATCGTGGGGCCGCATATAGCGGCTTCGCCCGGCGATGTCTCGCCTCCGGGCGCCTCGCCTTGACAAGGCCGGGGCCCCATGCCGTGGTCCGGCCGCCTTTTGCGGCGGGACCGCGCCGCCCGAAATCCAGGACTTGTCGCCATGCATCGCTACCGCACCCACACTTGCGGGGAACTCAGGTCTTCCCACGTCGGCGAGACTGTCCGCCTCTCGGGCTGGGTGCACCGCGTGCGGGACCATGGCGGCGTTCTGTTCATCGATCTGCGCGACCATTACGGGCTGACGCAGGTCGTGGTGGATCCCGACAGCCCGGCGTTCAAGCTGGCCGAGACGGTCCGCTCCGAGTGGGTGATCCGCTGCGACGGCCGGCTCCGCGCACGGCCCGAGGGCACGGAGAACGCCGAGCTGCCGACCGGCCAGGTCGAGCTCTACTGCACCGAGATCGAGGTTCTGGGGCCGGCGGCCGAGCTGCCGCTGCCGGTGTTCGGCGATCAGGAATACCCGGAGGAGACGCGGCTCCGGTACCGCTTCCTCGATCTTCGGCGGGAGAAGCTGCACCGGAACATCATGACGCGCGGCGCGATCATCGACGCCATGCGCTCGAAGATGAAGACGCAGGGCTTCTTCGAGTTCCAGACGCCGATCCTGACCGCGTCGAGCCCCGAAGGGGCGCGCGACTTCCTGGTGCCGAGCCGCATCCATCCGGGCAAGTTCTATGCGCTGCCGCAGGCGCCGCAGCAGTACAAGCAGCTGATCATGATGAGCGGCTTCGACCGCTACTTCCAGATCGCGCCCTGCTTCCGCGACGAGGATCCGCGCGCCGACCGGCTGCCGGGCGAGTTCTACCAGCTCGACCTCGAGATGAGCTTCGTCGAGCAGGAGGACATCTTCGCGGCGGTCCAGCCGGTGATCACCGGCGTGTTCGAGGATTTCGCCGGCGGCAAGCCGGTGACGAAGAACTGGCCGCGCATTCCATACGCTGAGGCGCTGCGGAAGTACGGCACCGACAAGCCGGACCTCCGCAATCCGCTCCTCATGCAGGACGTCTCCGAACATTTCCGCGGCTCGAACTTCAAGGTGTTCGCGCGGATGCTGGAGACGGAAGGCAATCAGGTCTGGGCCATCCCCGGTCCCGGCGGTGGCAGCCGCGCGTTCTGCGACCGGATGAACTCCTGGGCGCAGTCGGAGGGCCAGCCCGGCCTCGGCTATGTCATGTGGCGCGAAGGCGGAGAGGGCGCAGGTCCGATCGCCAACAACATCGGCCCGGAACGCACCGCCGCGATCCGCGACCAGCTCGGCCTGAAGGACGGCGACGCGGCCTTCTTCGTCGCCGGCGATCCGTCCAAGTTCGTGCGCTTCGCCGGACTTGCGCGCACCAAGGTCGGCGAGGAGCTGAAGCTCGTCGATCACGACCGTTTCGAGCTGGCCTGGATCGTCGACTTCCCGATGTATGAGTGGAACGAGGACGAGAAGAAGGTCGACTTCTCCCACAACCCCTTCTCGATGCCGCAGGGCGGGCTCGACGCGCTGAACACGCAGGACCCGCTGACCATCAAGGCCTTCCAGTACGACATCGCCTGCAACGGCTTCGAGATCGCCTCCGGCGGTATCCGCAACCATCGCCCCGAGGCGATGGTGAAGGCGTTCGAGATCGCCGGTTACGGCGAGAAGGACGTGGTGGAGCGCTTCGGAGGCATGTACCGCGCGTTCCAGTACGGCGCCCCGCCGCATGGCGGCATGGCGGCCGGCGTGGACCGCATCGTGATGCTGCTCACGGGCGCCACCAACCTCCGCGAGATCTCGATCTTCCCGATGAATCAGCAGGCGCTCGACCTGCTGATGGGCGCGCCCTCGGACGTGACCCCGAAGCAGCTGCGCGAGCTGCACATCCGGCTGAATCTGCCGCAGGGGCAGGCTCCGACCACGAAGCCGGCCTGACGAACCCCGTCAGCGCCGGTTGAGGATCTTCACGTCGATCGTCTGCGCGATCCCTGCGGGCCCCAGCCTCAGGGACTGAAGGAGATCGATCAGCCGCGTGTCCGGCGTCTTGGGGTTGATCGTGATCTCGAGCGATATCGGCTGCCGGATGAACGCCGCGAGGGCCTCTGCGGACTGCCTCGCCGGCGGGCCGAACAAGGTCGAGATCTCGTCGCTGGCGCGGACCGCGAGCGCGGCGCGGAAGACCTCGTCCGGCTCGGCGGCGTTCCGGGCCGCCCGCTGAAGGGCGGTTTCGAACAGGCCGTCGTTCCGCACGGTGATCTTGAACGGCTCGAGGATGATCGCGGACAGCTGGTCGATGAACTGCTGGCCGCCGCTGATCGCGAGCAGAGGGTCGACCTTCGCGAGAGAACCCGAGGCGTCGATGGCGCCGAGATCATCGATCGTCGTCTTGAGCGAGTTCAACGACAGCTCACGCGTGTTCGGGTCGAGGGTCATCGAAAGGCGGCCGGCCCCCTTCACCTGCGTGAGACCAATCCTGCGAATGGTCGCCGCCAGACGTGAGGCGTCATCGGGCGTCACCTCGACCCCGTTGAGCTCAAGCCCCAGATGCTGCGGCACCGCGTCAAGCGGGGCGTCGACGTCCACCCGGGCGCTCGCGAGCGCGAACGCGCCGTCCGGATCGCCATAGCGCGCGTCGCGCAGCTCGAGCCCCTGAATGCGAGGCGCCGTCAGGACCACGTCGTCCGCGGTCGGCTGCGTCGTCAGCATGATCTCGTCGCGTCCGATGCGCTCCGCATAGGCCGCGAGGCGCGAAGCATCGAAGCCTCTGAGCTGCGCGTGGGAGACCTGCAGCGACCGGCTGCCGGCTCCGGAGTACGTCAGTCCTTCGATCGTGACCTGCTCCAGACGCGCGTCCGCATACGGACCGACGGAGACCGAGCGGATCGTCGCCGAAAGGCCGCCGCCCCTCCGCGGGGCCTGCTCCGCCCGCACGCGGGACAGTTCGATGGCGTCGAAGCTCAGGGCGCGTGCCCCCTCGACGATCATCAGGATCTGTTGCCTGAGGTCGGCGGGGGTCAGCGCCTCCTCGTCCTTAAGCTTCGCGAGAAGCTCGTCGACTTCGGCGAAGGGAAAGGTGAGGGGACGCAGCTGAACGCCCCTGGCTGATGCGGCGGCGGCCCGGATGGTGATCTCCCCGCGGGCCGCGCCTCCGGCGCGCAGGGCGAGACGCGACGCTGAAATCTCCTTGAGAAGCGGCTCCCGGCCGCTCGCCCTTTCGCCGGCGTAGAAGCGCCACAGGGTCGGGAGACTGAGCCCGGCGAGCGACGCGGCGCTCGCCGTGACCTGGACGGGCGGGGCGGCCGGGTTCTTGCCGGCGGGCGCTTCCACGGTGATGTCCTCGATCGAGGCGGCCTCGATCACCCCGTCCACCAGACGCGTGACCGAGATGTTCTTGAGCGAGCGCCGTGTCCCGGTCTTGCCGGCGACGAGCTCGATCAAGGGAACGCTGATCCCGCCCACCGAAACCTGTCCGATGACCTCCGCCTGGCTCTCGGCCCGAGGGCCGGCGCCGGGCGTTGTGACCAGCCCCTCTTCTGGACCCGAATAGTCCTGGAGCTCGATCCGGGGAACGGCCGTGCGGTCGGCGCCCGACAGGACGATGACGTCGTCGAACACGATCCGGCGAGCCGTCAATCGTCCCTCGGAGGGCCACGGTTCGATCATCGTCAGGGCGCCGATGCGGACCTTCGACCCGCCGCCCGGCGGATCGATCGTGAGGCCGTGGATCACGACGGTGCGGCTAGCGAGAGCGACCGTGACCTCGCCCCGGTTCACGACGGAGGTGCTCCGGATGCGGATGTTCTGCAGCGCATCGTCCACGCGCCCCTCGACGACGACGCGCACCGCCCATGGCGCGGCCAGGGCGCACGCCGCCACGAGGATCAGCGCTGCCAGCGCGTAAACGCCAACTCTAGGATTCATGCTCGAAAGAACTTTCTGGCGCTTGGGTCGACGGTCGAGTTCAACAACGGCATCGTAGGGCTCACGGTTCACGCGCTTTTCGTCCGCACGCAGGGCGCCACGAGGAGCGTCCGTGCGGGCCGTACCCTTGACGGCTCGCGGCGGAGGGCGCCATCCCCCTGAACGCGTGCAGGTGCGTGTTGGAGGAGCGGTATGGCCAGCCAGATGTCGGACGATCTACGCACCGGAGCGCTGGTCTATCACCGCGGCTCCAGCGTCACGGGCGCGCGCCCGGGCAAGCTCGAGATCAAGGCGACGAAGCCGCTCGGCAACCAGCGCGACCTCGCGCTCGCCTACTCGCCCGGCGTGGCCGCGGCCTGCGACGCCATCGCGGAGGACCCCGATCAGGCGGCGGACCTGACTGTCCGCCAGAACCTCGTCGCCGTCCTGACCAACGGAACGGCGGTTCTCGGTCTCGGCAATATCGGTCCCCTCGCCGGAAAGCCGGTGATGGAGGGCAAGGCCGTCCTCTTCAAGAAGTTCGCCGGGATCGACGTCTTCGACATCGAAGTGGCCGAAACCGACGCGCAGCGGCTGATCGAGGTGATCTGCGCGCTTGAGCCCACCTTCGGCGGAATCAATCTCGAGGACATTAAGGCCCCCGAATGCTTCGAGGTCGAAGAGGGCTGCCGCGAGCGCATGGGCATCCCGGTCTTCCATGACGATCAGCACGGCACCGCGATCATCGTGGCGGCGGCGATCACCAACGGGCTCGAACTGGCCGGAAAGCCGCTCGGCGAGGTCAAGATCGTGACCTCCGGCGCCGGCGCGGCCGCGATCGCATGCCTCAACCTGCTCGTCACGCTCGGCGCGAAGCGCGAGAACATCTGGGTCACCGACATCGAGGGCGTCGTCTATGAGGGCCGCGAGGCGCTCATGGACCGCTGGAAGGCGGTCTACGCCCAGCCGACCGACAAGCGGACGCTCGGAGACGTGATCGACGGCGCGGACGTGTTCCTCGGGCTTTCGGCCGGCGGCGTGCTGAAGCCCGACATGGTCAAGCGGATGGCTGAGCGGCCGATGATCATGGCGCTGGCCAACCCGACGCCGGAGATCATGCCCGACGAGGCGCGTCAGGCGAGCCCGGGCGCGATGATCTGCACCGGCCGCTCGGACTTCCCCAATCAGGTCAACAACGTCCTCTGCTTCCCATACATCTTCAGGGGCGCGCTGGACGTCGCCGCGACGACGATCAACGAGGCCATGAAGGCCGCCGCGGTCCGCGCGATCGCGGCGCTGGCGCGCGAGCCGTCCTCCGACGTGGTGTCCCAGGCTTACGGCGGCGTGACCCGGCTGTTCGGCCCGGATTCGCTGATCCCGAGCCCGTTCGACCCGCGCCTCATCCTGCGCATCGCGCCAGCCGTCGCGCGCGCCGCGATGGAGACGGGCGTCGCGCGCCGCCCGATCGCGGATTTCCGGGCCTATGAGGAGCAGCTCAACCGGTTCGTGTTCCGCTCGGGCTTCATCATGAAGCCTGTGTTCGCCGCCGCCCGGGCCGCGCCGAAGCGGGTGATCTACGCCGACGGCGAGGACGAGCGTGCGCTGCGGGCCGCCCAGGTCGCGATCGAGGAGGGGATCGCGACGCCGATCCTGATCGGCCGTCCTCATGTCATGGAGGTCCGGGCCCGGCGGTTCGGGCTGACCTTCAAGCCGGGGGACGACGTCGAGACCATCAATCCCGAGGACGACCGCCGGTACCGCGAATACGTCGCGCTCTATCAGGAACGCGCCGGCCGCCGCGGCGCGACCCTCGACCGCGCCCGCACCGTGGTGCGCACCAACGCGACCGTGATCGCCGCCCTCGCCGTGCAGCGCGGCGACGCCGACGCGATGATCTGCGGCATGGAAGGCCGCTTCCGCGATCATCTCGACGCGATCGACCATGTCATCGGGCGCGCGGAGGAGGCCTGCGACTACTCGGCGCTGTCGCTGCTGATCAGCGGGCGCGGCGCGTATTTCCTCGCCGACACCTATGTGACGCCCGATCCGGACGCGGAGAGCATCGCGGACTGCGCGATGCTCTGCGCCAAGAGCGTGGCGCGTTTCGGCCTGACGCCGAAGGTCGCGCTGCTTTCGCATTCCAGCTTCGGCTCGGACGACACGCCGGGCGCGATCAAGATGCGCGAGGCGCTCCGGCTGATCCGCGCCCGGGCGCCCGATCTCGAGGTCGACGGCGAGATGGCGGGGGACGTCGCGCTCGAGCCCGCGCTGCGCGAACGGCTGCTGCCGAGTTCGACGCTCACGGGCGAGGCGAACCTGCTGATCTTCCCCAATCTCGACGCTGCGAACATCGCAAGCCAGCTCATCAAGGGAATCGCCGACGCGCTCCCTGTCGGCCCGATCCTGATCGGGCCCGCGAAGCCCGCACATGTCCTGACGCCCTCCGTGACCGCCCGCGGGGTCGTCAACATGACGGCGCTCGCGGTCGTGGAGGCGCAGGTCGTCGCCGGAACCCAGGCCGCGAGCTGACTTAGCGACGCATTAAGCTCCCTGTGGCAGGTTCCCGCGCATCTCGGAGTGCGCGGCCGCCGCAGGACGAGCGGAGGCGCGCTTGATGCGGGACGGCGGACACTCCTGGAGAAAGGCGCTGCTCGCCGGCCTTGCGGTCGCGCTGGTGCCCGTTCTGGGCCTGAACGTGCTGCTGGCCGTGAATTTCGTGACGGCGTCGCAGCGCGACGCCGACGGGGTCGCGGCCGAGGCGCTTGGCTTCGTCGAAGAACGCCTCGACAACGCTTCGACGGCCCTTATCGGGCTCGCCCTGAAAGGCGTATCCGACTGTGGGCCGGCCGAGGCGGCCACGGTCCAGGCGGCCTGGCGCCGGGCGCCGCAGATCTCCGAGATCGCCGTCGTCGACGCCGCGGGCTCCGCCACCTGCTCGGCGCTCGGGACCCCGCGAGTGGTGAGGCGCGCTTCCGCCGAACACGAGGCGATCAGCCCGGAACTCAGCCTGTCGACCGTCACGGCCGGCGAGAACGGCGCCCAGCGCCTCATCCGCCTGCAATGGCGTTACCCGGCCGGCGACGGAATACGCGCCCTGGTGCCGGGCGATCAGCTCTTCCCGAAGTTCCTGCGCGGCCGGGGCAGCGCGGCCTTCGCCGTGCAGGTCGTGATGCTCGACGGCCCGGTGGTGGCACGGCGCTTACTCGACCCGGCG
This sequence comes from Hansschlegelia beijingensis, assembly GCF_045505405.1. Lineage (GTDB taxonomy): Bacteria > Pseudomonadota > Alphaproteobacteria > Rhizobiales > Methylopilaceae > Methylopila > Methylopila beijingensis_A. The sequence continues at coordinate 7,898 of NZ_JBJKEX010000053.1, forward strand.
CTGGCGGAGCCGCAGCCGTCGATCATCCCGTCCGTCCACGCGGCCTCCGCGTCGAGCCGCTATCCGATCCGGGTGGACGTCGACATGCCCGGCGGCGCGATCTCGCAGGCCAACAAGAGCCTGTTCGTCTACGCCAACCTCTCCGGGCTCCTGTTCGCGGCGCTGACGGTGGCCGGCGCCGTGCTGCTCAGCCGGCGCTCCGGCGGCCCGGTGCGGGAGATCCACGACGGGATCCGGAGGGGGGAGTTCATTCCGTACTACCAGCCGGTGATCGATATCGTGACCGGCCGGCTGACTGGTTGCGAAGTGCTGGTCCGGTGGCGCAAGCGCGACGGCAGCATCGTTCCGCCGGGGCGCTTCATCTCGCTGGCGGAAGCGAGCGGCGAGATCTTCCCGATGACGCTCGCCCTGATGGAGGCCGCCCGCGACGACCTCGCCGCGTTCTATTGCGACCGGCCGCACCTCAAGCTGGGGTTCAATCTGTTCGCAGGCCATTTCGACGACGTCACGATCGCCGACGAGGTCGAGGCGATCTTCTCCGGCTCGTCGATCCGCATGGGGCAGCTGATGTTCGAGGTGACCGAACGGCAGCCGCTCCACGACATCAGGCGGGCGAGGCAGGTGATCGCGCGCCTGCAGGACCTCGGCGCCCGCGTCGCGCTCGACGACGTCGGCACCGGCCATGGCGGCCTGTCCTATCTTCTGAAGCTCGGCGTGGACGTGATGAAGATGGACAAGATGTTCGTCGACGCGATCGGCACCGATCGCTACTCGGTCGCGATTGTCGACAGCCTCGTGAAGCTCGCCGAGGACATGAATCTTGACCTGATCGCCGAAGGCGTCGAGACCATCGAACAGGTCGAGTATCTCCGCGCAAAGGGCGTTCGACTCGCGCAGGGATACGTTTTCGCGCCGCCGCTGCCGGCGTCGTCGTTCCTTGCGCTCGTTGAGGCGATGTCGCCCCTGGCGCGCGAGGTCGATGACGCCCCAAAACGGCTCGCGACGGCCTGACGACGCCGACCCGTCAGCGGTCGGTTCACCACTTTCGGCGCCGGCGGCTAGCCGAACGCGCCGGAGCGCCTACAATCCACTGATCCCAATCTGGAGCTCTGACGCCAATGAAAAAACTCGGCTCAATCGTCGCCATCTCCGCTGTCGCGCTCGGTCTGGCCGCCTGCGGCGAGACGCGTAACGAGCGCACGCTCAGCGGCGCGCTGATCGGCACGGGCGTCGGCGCGGCTGCTGGTGGTCTGATCGCGGGCAACGCCACCGGCGCGGTGGTGGGCGGCGCTCTGGGCGCCGCCGGCGGCGCGGTGGTCGGCTCACAGACGCGCGGCGACCGTTCCCGCTGCTACGCGACCAACCGGTACGGCGAGCGCTATCGGGTCCCCTGCCGCTACTGAGCAGGCGGAGGTTTCGTCGACAAGAAAAGGGCGCCCTCTCCGAGGGCGCCCTTTTTTACTGGCCGCGGCCCACGCTGCTGGCGAAGCGTCGCGCCTCGTCGGCGGCGCGGAACAGGGCCTTCGCCTTGTTGACGCATTCGGCCTGTTCGGCGGCCGGCGAGGAATCCGCGACGATGCCGGCGCCCGCCTGAACATGGATGCGCCCGTCCTTGACGACCGCGGTGCGCAGCACGATGCAGGTGTCCATTTCGCCATTGGCGCCGAAATACCCGACGCAGCCGGCGTAGACGCCCCGCTTGTCCTTCTCGAGCTCGTCGATGATCTGCATCGCGCGGACCTTCGGCGCGCCCGAGACGGTCCCGGCGGGGAAACCCGCCACCAACGCGTCCAGGGCGTCGTGCGGCGTCGCCAACCGGCCCTCCACGTTGGACACGATGTGCATGACCTGGCTGTAGTACTCGAGGAAGAACTGATCGGTGACGGACACGGTGCCGATCTCCGAGACGCGCCCGACGTCGTTTCTTCCGAGATCGAGCAGCATCAGATGCTCGGCCCGCTCCTTGGGGTCGGCGAGCAACTCGGAGGCCAGCGCCCGGTCGGCCGCCGGCGTCGCGCCGCGGGGCCGCGTTCCTGCAATCGGACGGATGGTCACTTTGCCGTCGCGCACCCGCACCAGGATTTCCGGGCTCGATCCGACGATCTGGAAGCCGCCAAAGTCGAGATAGACGAGGAACGGCGCGGGGTTCGTCCGACGCAGCGCGCGGTAGAGCGCAAAAGCCGGGAGGTCGAACGGCGCCTCGAACCGCTGCGACAGCACGACCTGGAACACGTCGCCGGCGGCGATGTACTCCTTCGCGCGCGCAACCATCGCCTCATACTCGGCGGGATCGGTGTTCGAAACGAACGCCGCTCCGTCGGACTCCGTCGGCCGCGCAGGCTTCTTCGGCACGGGACTGTCGAGTCCCTCCACGATCTCGGCCAGCCGATCTACGGCGCGGGCGTGCGCCACCTCAGCCGAGACGCCGGGCGTCGGCCGCACGGGCGTGACGACCGTGATCTCGTCCTTCACGGAGTCGAACACCACCATCACGGTCGGGCGCATGAGGACCGCGTCAGGCGTTCCGAGCCGGTCCGGATTGGGAGGGCCGATGTCCTCCATCTCCCGAACCATGTCGTAGCCGAGATAGCCGAACACCCCTGCCGTCATCGGCGGCAGATTATCCGGCAGGTCGATGCGGGACTCGGCGAGCAGCAGCCTCAGGGATTCCAGCGGAGGCTCCGGGCAGGGCTCGAAAGTCTCCCGGTCCTGCAGCGCCTGACGGTTGATCTCCGCACGTCCGCCGCAGGAGCGCCACAGCACGTCGGGCCTGAGCCCGATCATCGAGTAGCGGCCGCGCGTCGCGCCGCCTTCCACGGATTCCAGCAGGAACGCGTTCGGCCGTCCCTCCGCCAGCTTGAGATAGGCGGACACCGGCGTCTCTAGGTCGCCGACCAACGTCGTGGCGACGACCTGAGGCTCGCCGGCGGCGTATCCGGGCGAGAACGCCGCGACGTCGGGGAAAACGATCATGAGCCTGGTCCCGGCGGTCAGCTGGCCCCGCCGACAACCTCGGCGATCGCGCTCGGGTCGAAGCGCGTGCCGAGATCCTCTCGGAGTTTCTGCACGAAGGCCGAGACGATGTCCGAGCCCATGCCGGCGGCGAGCCTGTCGAGCTGTCCGCTGTCATCCGGGGCCGCCGGATCGAAGGGCCGGATGTTCTCGGCGGTCACCTTGAACAGCAGCCGCGATCCGGTTTCGTCCGCGGCCGTCGCGCCGAAGCCTTCCACGGGGGTCTGGAACACGCTGGTCGCCTGGGCGGCCTTGATCGAGGGCGCGCCGCCGCTGCGGGTGGTCTCCGCCTGCTCGACCTCGAGCTTCTGGGCCGCAGCCACGTCCTCAAGCGTCTTGCCGCCCTTGAGCTCCGCGAGCAGTGCGTCCGTGCGCTGGTCGAGGCGGCGGCGGGCTTCATCCTCGCGCCACCGGGTCTCCGCCTGCGCGCGGGCCTCGTCGAACGAAAGGTCGCGAGCCTCCGTGACGTCGCGCACGTCGAACCAGACATAGGAATCGTCGGCCGAGACGACGTCGGACTCGACCTCAGGCTCGAACGCCTTGCTCAAGAGCTCGGACGAGAGAGGCAGATCAGACACCCCAGCGCCGTCCGGCGCCCTGCCGCCGCGGTCGACGGCTTCGACGACGCGCACGGGCAGGTTCTGGGCCTTGCCGATCTCCTCCAGCGTGGCGCCCCCGAGCCGGGCCTCGTCGATCTTGTCGTGCAGCGCCAGCACGTCCTTCTTGGCGGAGAGCTCCGCCAGCACGGCGCGGATCTCGTCGCGGACGTCCTCGAAGTTCTTCACCCGCTCCTGCTGAATGCCGGTCACCCGCAGAAGGACCGTGGCGTACTGGCCCTGCACGGGAGGGCTGACCTCGCCCTGCTTCAATGCGAAGGCCGCGTCGGCGACCTTGCGATCGAACATCTCGGCCTTGGTGAGATTGCCCAGGAACGCGTCCTCGGGCTTGATCTTGCGCTGGATGATGAGCTGCTCGAACAGCTCTCCGTTCTTGATCTGCTCGTAGGCGGCCTGGGCTTCCTCGAGGGTCGGGAAGGAGATCTGCTCGATCGAGCGCTTCTCGAGCTCCGAGTACTGGGGCTTGTTCGCGTCGTAATAGGCGCGGATCTCGCTTTCCGGGATGTCCTTCGACGGCGCGATCGCCTTCGCGTCGAGCGCCAGCAGGGCGAGCTTGCGGTACTCCGGAGCTCGGAAGGCGTTCTTGTGCTCGTCGTAATAGGAGCGGAGCGCCTCTTCGCTCGGCGCGGGGATGCTGGCCGGATCTTCGGGCTTGAGCTCCAGATAGGTGATCGACCGGCTGTCGGCGTTGAACGCGTGGATCGCCTGCCGCAGCGCGACCGGCGTCGTCATGTTCGCCGTCATGGCGTCCGTCAGCTGCTTGCGGGCGGTGAAGCTGCGCTGCAGGCGGATGTAGTCGTTCTCGGTCAGATTGTTCTGCCGGAGGATCTCCTGGAACGTCACGCGGTCGAAGCCGCCGGTCGGGCCGCGGAACATCTCGTCGTCCTGCACCTCGCGGGCGACTTCCTCTTCGCTGACCGAAAGCCCCAGCTTGGCGACGCTGGCGTCGATCGCGGCCTCATTGACCATGTTTCCAAGCACGCGCTCCCCGACGCCTGCGAGCCGCGCCTGTTCGGGCGTGATCACGCGCTTGGCCTGCTGGCTTATGCGCCGGAGCTCGTTCGAATAGGCGTTCCGGAACTCTTCGACCGTGATCTTGCGGTCGCCGACGACGGCCGCGTCCCGGCCGCCTCCGCCGATGCGAAAGATGTCGGCCACGCCCCACACCGCGAAGCTCAGCACGAGCACTCCGAGGAAGACCTTGGCGACCCAGCCGGCGGCGCCTTTACGAAGCGTCTGAAGCATCGCGAATTCACGTCTCGCGTTCGAGGAGAGAGGCGGAGCGGACGCTCCGCTGGCGGCGGCGAGAGCTGACACGCTCCGCCGCCCGTCGCAAATCGCAAGCGCGGGAGGAATTTGCAAGCGTGACGGCTTCTGCTAGGTCGCGACGGCCCCGCCACGACGGCGCGGCTCCGCTTCCGGAGGCAGTGCAGATGTCGAACGCCGCGCGTAAGCCGCTCATCGCAGGCAATTGGAAGATGAATGGTCTGGGCGCTTCCGCGCCCGAGTTCGTGCGGATCGTCGGCGCGTATCAGGGGTCGCTGAAGAACGCCGTCGACATCATGGTCTTCCCGCCCGCGACGCTGCTGACGAGCTTCGCGACCTCCACGCGCGGGGTCGGGGTGATGGTCGGCGCGCAGGATTGCCACCCGGCGCCCTCAGGGGCTCACACCGGGGACATCTCGGCCGAAATGATCGCCGACGCCGGCGGCAAGGCGGTGATCGTCGGCCACTCCGAGCGCCGCGCCGAACACGGCGAGACCGACGCGCTCGTCCGGGCGAAGGCGGAAGCCGCGCTGCGGGCAGGTCTGGTCGCGGTGATCTGCGTAGGCGAGACCGAGGAGGAGCGGGCCGCCGGCAAGGCGTTCGAGGTCGTCGAGCGGCAGCTCGAAGGCTCCCTGCCGAACGCCGCGCGGGCGAAGACCGTGGTGGTGGCCTACGAGCCGGTCTGGGCGATCGGCACCGGCGTGACCCCGACCGTGGAGGACGTCGCCGAGATGCACGGGCGCATCCGGCGCGCGCTGCAGGCCCGGTTCGGCGCGGAAGGCGAGGGGATGCGCATTCTCTATGGCGGCTCCGTAAAGCCGGACAACGCCGCGGAACTGCTGCGGGCCGGGAACGTCGACGGCGCGCTGGTCGGGGGCGCGAGCCTGAAAGCGGACGATTTCCTGGCGATCGCTCAAGCCGCGCGGGGCTGAGCCCCTTCCAGCGTGAATACAGGAGCAGCCCCCCGCCCGGGCAAGGTGGCGGGCTGCGCCGCAGTGGTGTACAGAGCGCGCCTTGCGATCTCCCACGCAGGCCCCAGTCACGATCGAGCGTCATGCAGACCGTCCTTATCGTCATCCATCTCATGATCGTGCTCGCGCTGGTCGTGGTCGTGCTTCTCCAGCGCTCGGAAGGCGGCGGCCTCGGCATTGGCGGCGGCGGCGGCTTCATGGCCGGGCGCAGCCAGAGCAACCCGATGTCGCGCCTGACCGCGTTCCTGGCGGCGGGCTTCTTCGCGACGAGCATCTCGCTCACGATCGTCGCCGGCTATGGCGGCGGGTCGGTGTTCGACCGGCTTCAGCCGACCGGCGCCCAGCCCACGCCGGCCACGCTCCCGGGCTCGCCCAGCGCGCCGCTCGGAAGCGGTCAGGGCGGCATCCTGCCGAGCC
>NZ_JBJKEX010000536.1:0-1278 GCF_045505405.1 Hansschlegelia beijingensis
GGCCGCGTCGCTGAAGGGCTGGGAATGTCGGCGGCCGACGTCGCGCACCTTCAGCCCCTTCCCAAGCAGGTGCTGACCGAGGGAGTCCCGGTTCGACCTCGCGGTTGGCCTCGCGGCCGCCGGCCTGCGCAAGGAGGCGCTCGGCCACCTGCTGGAGATCGTCCGCCGCGACCGCACGTGGAACGACGACGGCGCCCGCAAGGAGCTGGTGAAGCTGTTCGAGGCGTGGGGTCCGAAGGACGAACACACGATCGCCGGCAGAAAGCGGCTGTCCTCTCTGCTGTTCGCGTGATTTAACAAGCGCATGGCTTCGAACGTCACCTACCACAAGACCGAGGAGCTGCCGGAGGTCATTCCGGTGTTCCCGCTGAGGGCCGCGCTGCTGCTGCCGCGGGGCGAGATGCCGCTCAACATCTTCGAGCCGCGCTATCTCGCCATGATCGACGACGCCATCCGCGGCGAGCGGATCATCGGCATGATCCAGCCCGACCCGGAATCCTCGGAGGACGAAGAGCGCCCCGAGCTCGTGCGAGTCGGCTGCGCCGGACGCCTCACGGCGTTCGGGGAGACCGGCGACGGGCGCTATCTGGTGACGCTCACCGGCGTGTCGCGCTTCCGGCTGCTGGAGGAGCTGCGCGACGACGCGCCCTACCGCAAGGCGCGTGTGTCGTTCGAGGAGTTCGTGGCCGACCTCGCGCCCGGCGAAGGGCAGGAGAACGTCGACCGCGAGGCGCTCCTGAAGACGCTGAAGGACTACCTTACGGCCAACAGCCTCGAGGCCGACTGGGACGGCATCCGCCGCGCCCCGAACGAGGCGCTGGTCAACGCGCTCGCCATGATGAGCCCGTTCGGCCCGCGCGAGAAGCAGGCCCTGCTCGAGGCGGCCGACCTGAAATCGCGTGCGGAGATCCTGGTCGCCGTGACCGAGATGGAGCTTGCGCGCGCCAGAGGAGACGCGAGTTCGTCGCTGCAATGACCGACGCGCCCGAAGACGCACGCCGCTCCGCCGGCGTCGACCCCAAGCTGCTCGAGATCCTGGTCTGCCCGCTCACCAAGGCGACGCTGATCTATGACGCGGAGCGCCAGGAGCTGATCTCGCGGCCGGCGAAGCTCGCCTATCCGATCCGCGACGGCATACCGATCATGCTGCCGGACGAGGCCCGCCCGCTCGACGACTGAGCCTCAGAGGCCCGAGGCCGCCGTCACGATCCTGCGCTTGAGCGCCGGCGCCCGGTCCACCAGGCCCATGCCGACGTCCCGCAGCCCGCGCGCGCCCGG
>NZ_JBJKEX010000537.1:0-1275 GCF_045505405.1 Hansschlegelia beijingensis
TCCGCGCCTTTCCAGCCGTCGAGAACGTTCGCGGCGGAATTTGCGTCCGCGTCGCCCGCGGCAGTCTGACCGCAGTCGGCGCGCGGGGCCCGACGCCTTCCGCTCGCCACGGAGCCCCTTATGGCCGCACCCAAGATCGTCGTTCTCGCTGGCTCGGTCCGGACCGGGTCCATCAACGAGAAACTCGCGCGCGCGGCCGCAAGGTCGCTTGCCGCCGCGGGAGCCGAGGTCACGCATATTTCGCTGCGGGACTACCCGCTGCCGCTCTATGACGCCGAGCTCCAGGCGCGGGACGGCGTGCCGGACTCCGCGCGCCGGCTCGTCGATCTCTTCCTCGAGCACCAGGGCGCGTTCGTCGCCAGCCCCGAATACAACGCGAGCTTCACGCCGCTGCTGAAGAACACCTTCGACTGGATGTCGCGGATCAATATCGAAGGTCGCCCGCCGCTTCCCGCCTTCAAGCAGCGCGTCTTCGCCCTCGGCGCCGTCTCGAACGGCGCTCTCGGCGGCTACCGTGGGCTTACACAGCTGCGCGCCATGATGGAGCTCGGGCTCGGGGCGCTGGTGCTGCCCGACATGGTCGCCGTCGGAAACGCCGCGGAGGCGTTCTCGGAGGATGGCGGCCTCACGGCGCCGCGCACGTCAGCCTTCCTGGACGAGGTGGTGCGGAAGCTCGTCCACCATGCCGGAGCCCTCGCGTGAGCGCGACGGAGCGGGCCGCAGCCGCGCCGACGCCGGCGGACCCCAGGGATCGGCTGATCGTCGGCCTCGACGTCGCGACCGTGGCCGAGGCCGAATCGATGGTCGACCGTCTCGGCGACTCGGTGGCCATCTACAAGATCGGCTTCGAGCTGGTGATGGCGGGCGGGCTCGCGCTGGCGGAGCGCCTGGCGCGCTCCGACAAGAAGGTGTTCGTGGACATGAAGCTCCACGACATCGGCGCGACCGTGGAGAAGGCCACGCGTCAGGTCGCGCGGCTCGGCACCGCCTTCCTGACCGTTCACGCCTATCCGCAGACGCTGCGCGCGGCGGTCGAAGGCCGGGGGGACAGCGGCCTCAAGATCCTTGGCGTGACGGTGCTGACCTCCTGGGACGCGGCCGACATACGGGAGGCCGGCTTTCAGGACACGCCCGAAGAGCTCGTCGCGCGCCGGGTCGGCCATGCGCTGAGCGCCGGGGCGGACGGCGTCATCTGCGCGCCCGCACCGCTGCGGCCACAGAGGCCATGTATCTGATGGCCGACCACGCCTTCTCGCTCGGCTTCCGCCGCTACGA
>NZ_JBJKEX010000538.1:0-1261 GCF_045505405.1 Hansschlegelia beijingensis
GGTGGCCGCCGGGTCGCGCGGGTTCGCGCGCGGCGCGAGATTGGCGAGCAGCTCCTCATGGAGGTGCGGCGTCAGCGTGATGGCGTTGCCGTTCAGCCCCAGCGCCATCGGGGCGGCGAGCGGCGCCCGGATCCCGCCGAGCCCGAGCGAAGTCGAGATGGCGAGCGGCGCCAGAAGATGCGCGGCGTCGAAATGACCGAAGGTCAGCCGGTCGCGGATGTTGGCCCAGGAGACCTCCCGGACGAGCTCGATCTCAAGCCCCTCGTCGGCGGCGAACCCGCGTGTCGCCGCGACGATCGGCGCGGCGGCGTCGACCAGCGGGATGAAGCCGATTTTCAGGCGGTCCGCGCTCATCCCAGAAGCTCCGCGGCGGTGACCACCGATTGCGCGATCTCGGAGATCTTCTTCTTCTCGTTCATCGCGACCTTGCGCAGCAGGGCGTAGGCCTGCTCCTCGTCGATGCTCTTCGAGCGCATCAGGATGCCCTTGGCGCGGTCGATGATCTTGCGCTCCTCGAGCTGCCCCTTGGCCTGTTCGAGCTCCGTCCGCAGCCGCGAGAAGGCGTTGAACCGGCTGATGGTCGTGTCGAGGATGGGCTTGATGCGCTCCTTCTTCAGCCCGTCCACCACATAGGCGGAGACGCCGGCGTCGATCGCGCGATCGATCGAGATTGCGTCGGTCTGGTCGACGAACATGCCGACCGGCCTGCGCACTGCGCGGCTGACCTGGAACATCTGCTCCAGCACGTCCCGGCTGGGGTTCTCGAGATCGATCAGGATCACGTCCGGATCGATGGCGTAGATCCGCTCCAGCAGGTTCACGTGATCGGAGATGAGCATGATGGAGTCGTGCCCCGCGGCGCGCAGGCCCTCCTCGAGAATCGTGGCCCGGACCGGGCTCTCGTCGATGAGCACGATCTTCAGGGGCCGGTCCGAAGCGGGCGGGCGTTCGGGCATCAATGTTCCTGCGCGCGGGACGACGTCAGTCGCCGAGCGTGAAGTCGACGCGACGTCGCGCCCGGCTCAGGCGGCGTGGCGACCTGCGTCGGCTCCGTAATACGCGACATAGCGTGGATTGATAGACTTACGCGGCAGAACGATCAGCACGTCGGTGGTGCCGAACGCATGGTCCACCACTGCGCCGTCCCCGATGAAGGCGCCGAGCCTGAGATAGCCCTTGATGAGGGGCGGCAGGGCGCGGAGCGCCGCGCGCGGATCGATGGCCTCGCGCGCCAGCAGGCGCATCTCGGCGCGCCGCGCCG
>NZ_JBJKEX010000539.1:0-1259 GCF_045505405.1 Hansschlegelia beijingensis
CGCAACGCCGCCTCGCGCCCGTCGGCGATAGGGCTGAAGCGGTCGGCGTCGACGCCGTTGCCGACCACGACCGGCTTCAGGCCATGCGCGTCGGACAGCCGCGCGCGCCAGGTCTCGCTCACCGCGAAATGGACGTCCGCCGCCAGGATCGCGCGGCGCTGCAGCGCCTCCAGCGCAGGACTGGCGAAGGCGTCGACATGATGCACCGTGCGGGCGAAGCGGTCGATCGCGCCCTGCTCCTTGAGGGTCGCCAGCGCATTGCCCGAGATGCTGTCCTGGGCGTGGAAGAGGTCGAACCCCCGGCGCGACGGAGCGTCGAACCAGTCGAGGTAGTCGGCGATGCGCGCCTCGGCCATTTCGAGCACGCCGCCCGAGAAGCTCCGCGCGGGAATGACGACCGTCTCGCACAGGGTCTTGCGGAAGAACCCGGCGCCGGCGGGCGCGAGCACGGTCGGCGCGTGGCCGAGCCGCGCCAGAGCGTCGCCGAGTTCGAGCGCATGGACCACGCCGCCGCGCGGATTGGTGGAGTGGCACAGGATCGCGATGCGGAGAGGGGCGTTCATGCCGTCACCCGCGGCGCGCAGCCGATCAGGGGTTTGCGGGCGAGGTCCCACACCGTCGCGCGCGCGCCGCGGGAGGCGACCGTGACGGCGCCGCCCTGGCGGAACTCCCCGCAATCGGCGGCCGCGATCCCCCGGGCGTGGAACCTGGCGAGCGTCGCGTCCACGTCGGCGGGCTGGACCGCGAGCAGATAGCCGAAGCTCGGAAAGCTCAGCAGCCACCGCTCGAGCTTCGAGCCTTCCGGCTTCGGCAGCGCGTCGAGATCGATCTCGACCCCGACGCCGGAGCACTCCGCGAGCATCGCGGCGGTGCCCACGACGCCCGCCTGGCTGATGTCCTTGGCGGCGCGCGAGAGCCCCGCCTCGGCGATCTCGGGCAGCAGCTCCAGATCGCCGCGCAGCCGCGCCGCGGGCGCCGTGGTCGCGGCCTCCCAGTTCGAAAACGGTTCGCGGTAGCGCCCCCGCAGGTCGATCGCCGCGACCAGCCGGTCCCCTGGCGCCGCGTCGAAGCTGGTGAGCAGGCGCCTGGCGCGCCCGAGGATGGCCGCCGACAGCCGGCGCGCGTCGGAGGAGAGGTTGGCGTGGCCGCCCACCACCGGCACGCCGAAGCGTTCCGAGGCCGCCCGCAGCCCGTCCACAGCTTTGCCATGTGGCAGCACACGGCCACAGGGCAAAGCTGCGCGAGCCGTATTTCAGCGA
>NZ_JBJKEX010000540.1:0-1257 GCF_045505405.1 Hansschlegelia beijingensis
GTCCCTGGACGAGCTCGAAGCGCTCGCGAAGAACTGAAGCACGGCCGGCCTCGCTGCGGCGAGGCCCCATCGCTCGGCCTCGCCAAGCTGCGCATGCAGGCCGAGCAGCGCCTCGGTCGCGGGGCGATCGGTGCGGTGGATGATGAAGCTCCAGCCATGGCGGCGCGCGATGCCGGCGACCGCGGCGCGGTGGCGCGCGAGCCGCTCCTCATAGCCCGCCCGCCACTCCTCGGCCCGGCCGGCGACGAGCCTGAGGCCGCCGTCCGGATCGACGAATTCGGTGCGGCCCCAGAACGGAAACGTCTCCTCCGCAGGGTCCGCGATCATCACCAGATGCCCTCGGCCGCCGCGTCCGGCAAGACCCGCGACCGCCGCGGCGATCTCCTCCTCGGGCGCCAGCAGGTCGCCGATCACCACCGCTTCCGCGAGCCGCGCGATCGGCGCCGTCGCCGGAGGCAGATGTCCGCCATCGTCGGGAGCGTAGGCGAGCGCCTGCGCCAGACGCTCGGTGGCGAGCCGGCTCGCCGTCGGGCGGCTCACGCCGAGCAGGCCGACCCGCTCGCCGCCCCGCACCAGGAGATCCGCGAGCGCAAGGCCGAGCACCACGGCCCGCTCGATCTTCGGAACGGGCGCGAGACTCGATCGGAAGGCCATCGACCGGGAGCGGTCGATCCAGATCCAGACGGTGTGGGCCGCCTCCCATTCCTGCTCGCGCACGTAGAGGTGCTCGTCGCGCGCGGAGCGGCGCCAGTCGATCCGGCCGGGAGCGTCGCCCGTCGTAAAGCGGCGGAACTGCCAGAAGTTCTCGCCGACGCCGGCTCGCCGCCTGCCGTGCAGCCCATGCACGACCGTCGCCGAAGCGCGCCGCGCCGCGACCAGCAGCCGGGGCAGGCTTCCGGCGAGATCGAGCGCGGCCTCCTCATGCCGCGAGACAATCCGGACGGCCGAGGGATCGACGAGCTCGGCGCGAACCGCCATCAGCGTCAGCCGAGCCGCTCGACGAGCTTGGCGATCAGCGCCTCGAGGGTCTCGCCCGAGCTGCGCGCCGAGAAGTTCAGGGCCATGCGGTGCTTCAGCACCGGCGGGGCGAGGGCGGCGACGTCGTCGATCGATGGGGCGAAGCGCCCGTCGAGCAGCGCGCGGGCGCGCACGGTGAGCATCAGCGCCTGGCTTTCGGAGCCGCGAAGCCGAAGGTCGTCGGGACATATCGCCTGCTTCGCGGCGAAGTCGCCGATCGGACGTTCGGCTTCTACAGCG
>NZ_JBJKEX010000541.1:0-1256 GCF_045505405.1 Hansschlegelia beijingensis
GGGTTCATGACCGATCGGGCGGCCGAGTAGGCCGGCCGCTGACCGATCAGGCGGCCTCGACGCCGGCCGCCCGATCGGTCATGAACCCGCTCCGGCGGGGCAGCGGCCCTGATGCGGAGCTCCTGTCTTGCCAACGCTGCTGATGCGAAACGCGGAGATCCTCGTCACGATGGACGAGGAGCGGCGGGAGATCCGGGACGGCGGCCTGTTCGCCCGCGACGGGGTGATCGAGCAGGTCGGCCCGACCGCGGAGCTGCCGCGCGACGCCGACCTCTCGCTCGACATGCGCGGCTGCGTGGTGACGCCCGGGCTGGTGAACACCCACCACCACATGTTCCAGAACCTGACGCGCGCGCTGCCCGCGGGCCAGGACGCGCTGCTGTTCGGCTGGCTGAGCGCGCACTATCCGCTCTGGATGCGGATGCGCCCTGAGCACATCCGCGTCTCGGCCATGGTCGCGCTGGCCGAGCTCGCCGAGAGCGGCTGCACCACCAGCTCCGACCACCTCTACATGTTCCCCAACGGCGCCCGGCTCGACGATTCGATCGAGGCGGCGGGCGAGGTCGGGCTGCGCTTCCACGCCACCCGCGGCGCGATCAGCATCGGCCAGTCGCAGGGCGGCGTGCCGCCCGACGCGATGGTCGAGAGCGAGGACGCGATCCTTGCCGACACACGACGGCTGATCGAGGCGTTCGACGATCCGAGCCCCTTCTCGATGACCCGCGTCGGCGTGGCGCCCTGCTCGCCTTTCTCGGTGAGCCGCGAGCTGATGCGCGACTCCGCCGAACTGGCGCGGAGCTACGGCGTCCCGCTGCACACCCATCTCGCCGAGAACGACGAGGACGTCAGCTATTCGCTGGAGCGCTTCGGGCTTCGGCCGGGTGAGTACGCCGAGGAGCTCGGCTGGTGCGGCCCCGACGTCTGGCACGCGCACTGCGTCAAGCTCGACCCCTCGGAGATCGAGCTGTTCGCCCGCACCGGAACCGCGGTCGCGCATTGTCCGTGCTCGAACATGCGCCTCGGCAGCGGCATCGCTCCGGTGCGGAGGATGCTGGCGACCGGCGTCACCGTGGGGCTCGGCGTCGACGGATCGGCTTCGAACGATTCCGGCCATCTCCTGAACGAGGCGCGGCAGGCGCTGCTGTTGCAGCGCGTCGCGACCGGCGCCTCGGCGATGACGGCGCGCCGGCCGCCATGGATGGCGAGCTTCGGATTGAGCGAGCCGCGCACCTGCTCGACGGTCCGAAGGAGCTGGC
>NZ_JBJKEX010000542.1:0-1251 GCF_045505405.1 Hansschlegelia beijingensis
CCCGCAGCGCGCGCCGAGCCTGCGCCAGCCGTGGCCGACGCCTCGCGCAAGCCCGCCTCCATTGCGGTCCGGCTGTTCCTCTCGGCGGCGCTGTGGACCGGCGCGGTCCTGCTGATCGTCGGCGTGACGCTGTCGTCCTATTACACCCGCTCGGTCGAGCGCGGCTTCGACCAGCGGCTGCACGTCTATCTCAAGACCCTCGTGGCGGCGGTCGCCGACGGCACCTTCAGCCGGGAGGACCCGGGCTCCTTCGGCGAGCCGCGCTTCGATCTGCCGCTCTCCGGATGGTACTGGCAGATCACCCGCATCGACCGCGAGCCGCCGGAATCCACGACCTCCAAGTCGCTGTTCGAGGAGCAGTTGCCGCGCCTCGCCGATCTGGGCGTCGGCGAGACGCTGGTGGGCACGCGCGAGGGCTATGCGCTGGGGCCCGAGGAGCAGCGTCTCCGGATGGTCGAGCGCATCATCGATCTTGGCCAGGACGGCCGCTACCTGATCGCGATCGGAGCGGCGTCCGGCGAGATCGACAAGGACGTCGCGGACTTCAACTTCGCGCTTCTGATGAGCTTCCTGGCGCTCGGGCTCGGCCTGATGGCCACGACTGGGTTCCAGGTCGTGTTCGGACTGCGTCCGCTCGGGCGGATGCGCAGCCAGCTCTCCGAGATCCGGCGGGGCGGCCGCTCGAGCCTGGATGGCGATTTCCCTAAGGAGATCGCGCCTTTGGTGGGCGAGCTCAATGCGCTGCTTGAATCGAACCGCGAGATCGTCGAGCGCGCCCGCACCCATGTCGGCAACCTCGCGCACGGGCTGAAGACGCCGCTCTCCGTCATCGCCAACGAGGCGCATGCGGGCGAGGGCGGCTTCGCCGAGAAGGTCCGCGAGCAGGCGCTCGTCATGCGCCGCCAGATCGACCACCACCTCGAACGCGCCCGGCTCTCCGCCGGCGTCGCCTTCACGGGCGAGACCGCCGAGGTGAAGCCCGCGCTGGAGGCGCTCGCCCGCACCATGCAGAAGGTGCACCGCGAGCGCGACCTCGCGGTCGAGGCGTCGGCCCCGGCGGATCTGCGTTTCCGGGGCGAACGGCAGGATCTCGACGAGATGGTCGGCAACCTCGTCGACAACGCCTGCAAATGGGCCCGGACGCTTGAAGATGGGCACGGCGACGACGCCGGCCCCCAGCAGGGCTACTATCTGAACAAGCTCGCCCTGGCCCGCCGCCGCCATCAACTTATCCCCGATCCGCTGGTCCCC
>NZ_JBJKEX010000543.1:0-1250 GCF_045505405.1 Hansschlegelia beijingensis
CCGGTCGCCTCGGCCGCGTATGCGAGGCGGCTCTGCGCGCCCGGCGCCATCTGCGCCGGCTGGTAGCGCGAGGCGAGCTCGAACGCCGCGGTCTCGCGAACCGCGGTGCGCACATCGGTCGGCGGCACCGTCGGGCCCTGGTCGGGCGCGATCCGTTCGTGACCGAGGTCGCTGACCGTGAAGGAGAGATCGCCGTCGGGGTCGCTGTCCGGCTGGGTTCGGTCGGGCTCGGCGGCGACCACTTTCATGGGGTCGAACGGCGGCACCTGCGAGGCGAACTCGCTCGGCGCGCGGGCGAGCGGCGCGCTGACCCGAACGAACGGACGCATCTTCACCACCTCGCGGTCGCCATGGCGGGTCGTGGTGCTGACGCGCATCGTCTGCCGCGCCGCCGGCGCCTCGGGATCCGCCGAGAGCCGGTCGCCTTTGCGGGCGCCGTTACTGAGGCGCTCATCGTCCGGCCGCTCGGGCGTGACGGTCCGGCGAAAGGCGTCGGCGATGTGGGCGCCGTCCTGAAGAGTGGAGACGATCGCGCCCCCAAGCAGCCCCGCGCCGGCCATTCCGGTGAGCACGGTCGCCGCGAGCCAGCGCAGGCTGACCGCGCGCGGGTCCGGCGGACCCGCCGTTCCACCGACGCTCAGCGCGTCGACCGCCAGATCAAGTGCGGGCGCGCGGGAAGGAAGGCTGCGCGCTGGGCGTCCGACGTGCAATGCGGTGGCGCTCCCCAAGGGGTTGAGCTTCGGCGTCTGCGAACGGGTCCGCGACCGTATAGCGAGACGCGCGGGCCGCCAACGCCTGAGATCGCGAGCATGGAGGAGGCAGAGGCCCCCGTATTATGGCGTGAATGCGGCTGGAGGGCCGGTGGCTTGCTCTGCGTTGTCGGTCGCTCACCAAGGGCCGGCGCCCGCCTTCCTGACGCCTTCAGGGGCGCGCGCGGAGCTGAAGGAGCTGACGCCCCTTGAGCTTCTTGGATCCCGTAAGAAGTTTCACCGGCAGGCGATTTTTTTGGAACGAGGTCGTTGACACCCCGAAACGTCGCGGCGTATATAGCCCTCACACCGGGACGACGACGGAGCCAAGCGGTTCCGGCGACGCCCCGATCAGTCTCTCCAGCATGGCTTCGGCCGGTTGTGGCGGACTTAAGCGGCTGAGCGGGGATGCTCGTTTGGCTGTGCGCATCTGGTTTTTCCGGGTGCTGGCTGTTTGACAAGTTGATCTTGAGAAAGAGAAACGTGGTCGGCGGGGTTCTT
>NZ_JBJKEX010000544.1:0-1250 GCF_045505405.1 Hansschlegelia beijingensis
CCGCTCGTGCGGTCATGCGGATGAACAGCCATGTCGGCGAACTCCGGCCCCGGCGCCCCACGAGAGCTTGCTGCGCGGTGCTGCGTCGTGGGCGGCGGCCCGGCCGGACTGATGCTCGGCCTGCTGCTGGCGCGCGCCGGCGTCGATGTCGTGGTGCTGGAGAAGCACGCCGACTTCCTGCGCGATTTCCGGGGCGACACGATCCATCCCTCGACGCTCGACGTCATGGCCGATCTCGGGCTGCTGCGGCGTCTGCTCGAACTGCCGCACCAGGAGGTCGAGACGCTGACGGGCTTCGTGGAGGACGAAGCCTTCGGCATCGCGGACTTCCGCCGGCTTTCCACCCGCTGCCGGTTCATCGCCCTGATGCCGCAATGGGATTTTCTCGACTTCATCGCCGGAGAGGCCGGGCGCTACCCGGGGTTTCGCCTCATCCGGCGCGCGGAGGCCACAGGCGTCATCCGGCGCGAGGGCCGCGTGGTCGGCGTCGAAGCCCGCACCGAGGACGGCCCGCTCACGGTCACGGCCGATCTGGTGGTCGGCTGCGACGGCCGACGCTCGGCGATCCGCCAGAGCGCCGGCCTGGAGAGCGAGGGGCTCGGCGCGCCGATGGACGTCATGTGGTTCCGGCTGTCGCGGAAGCCCGCCGACGGCGACGCCACCGCGGGCCGGTTCAGCGCCGGCGCGGTGTTCGTGACGATCAATCGCGGCGACTACTGGCAGTGCGCCTATCTGATTCCGAAAGGCGGCGCGGACGCGGTGCGGGAGCGCGGCCTGGAGGCGTTTCGCCAGGCCGTCGCACGGCTCGCGCCGTTCGCGGCCGAACGCGCCGCGGAGCTCGTCTCGTGGGATCAGGTCAGCCTGCTGACGGTCGCCGTCGACCGGCTGAAGCGTTGGGACCGGCCCGGCGTGCTGTGCATCGGCGACGCCGCACACGCGATGTCGCCGATCGGCGGCGTCGGCATCAACCTCGCGATCCAGGACGCGGTGGCGACCGCCAATCTGCTCGCCGCGCCGTTGCGGGAGGGCAGGCTCCGGCCAGAGGACGTCCGGCGGGTGCAGGACCGTCGGGAATGGCCGACGCGGGTGACGCAGGCGCTGCAGGTCCAGGTTCAGAACCGGATCATCACGCGGGCGCTCGCCGGCGGAGAGCGCCTCCGGCCGCCGCTCGCGCTGCGGCTCATGCGGCGCTTTCCGGCGCTGACGCGGATCCCCGCCCGCATCGTCGGAGTCGGCGTCCGGCCCGAGCG
>NZ_JBJKEX010000545.1:0-1248 GCF_045505405.1 Hansschlegelia beijingensis
TAATCGCAGACCCGGACCTGACGGGTGACGACCGTTCCAATCGACTTCGGGCCGGCAGTCTCGAAGACCCGACGTGTCTCGGTGTGGCAGCCTTCGATCGAAGCAACGTGGGCTCGATCGCCCGGGGCGCACGCGCCGAGCAGCAAACCGACGCCGAGAAGACTGACGCGCAAGTTCGCGCCAACGAAAGCAGGAGCGGTTCTCATGTCAATGCTTCCTCTGCGGAAGGCTCAGCCGGCTGGCTCGGGCCTTCGATGTCGACGACGATCTTGCGGTCCCTCTCGGGATGCAGACCGTGTGATCAACATCTGACATCTCAGTATTGCCGCCGGTAGCCGGCTCGAATTAGCATCAGCTTCAATTATTTTTTGAAAGTGGCGCGATGGACGTCGACGACCTGAACCTTTTTGTCCGTATCGCGCGGCTGCGCAGCATCAGTTCAGCTGCCCGCGACCTGGGCGTCAGTCCGGCCAGCGCGAGCGCTCGGCTGGCGGCGCTTGAGAAGAGGCTCGGGGTTCGGCTTCTCCACCGGACAACGAGGCAGACGACTTTGACGGAGGACGGGCTCGCTTTGCTCCCCCATGCGGAGCACGTCGTGCTGGCGACCGAAGCCGCCCGAGCCGCCGTAGGGCACCGTCAGGCCGTGCCGCGCGGCACGTTGCGGGTAGCGGCTCCGGCTTCGTTCGCCCGGATGCACATCGTGCCGGGGCTGCCCGACTTCTGCAGTCGTTATCCTGAATTGGCCATCGACTTCCGCATCTCGGACAGCGTCGTCGATCTGGTCGAAGGCGCCTTCGATGTGGCGGTCCGATATGCGAATCTCGATGACTCGTCCTTCGTCGCGCGGCAGCTCGCTCCCGATCGACGCGTGCTGGTCGCTTCGCCTGACTACATTGATCGCCGCGGTCGGCCGAACACGCCCGACGATCTCGCCGGGCACGCCTGCCTGGTCGTCGGCACGCTCGATCTCTGGACGTTCCAAGGGCCGGGTGGCGAGCGTATCGAGCGGAGGGTCGCCCCGACACTTCGTATCAACGACGGTGGGGCGGTGCGCGACGCAGCCTGCGCCGGGCTCGGCGTCGCTCTCATGGCGACTTGGTGCGCGGCGGATGAACTTCGGTCCGGCGCCCTCGTGCCGATCCTGCCCGATTATCCGCTCATCTCGACCCAATCCCTTTGGGCGCTCTATCCGAGTTCGCGCGAGCTCGCGCCGAAGGTCCGGGTCATGATCGACTGGCTTGCCCAGCG
>NZ_JBJKEX010000054.1:0-13999 GCF_045505405.1 Hansschlegelia beijingensis
GGCGATGCCGGACGCCACGCGGGCGAGCATGTCGCGGCCGACGTCGGGCGCGCGGCCATCCTCCAGGTCGGCATGCGTGCAGCCGGCGCCGATGACGATCGCTCCGGCTTCGCGCTCGAAGCGGCGGAGCTCCGGGACGGCGCTGATGTCGACGATGAGGTCGGGCTCGACGAGGCGCAGATTGAGCATCGGACCGAGCGACTGGCCGCCGGCCATCACCTTCACGACGCCCGCGGGCGCGGCGAGCAGATCGAGCGCCTCCGCGAGGTCGCGCGGACGGACGAGGTCGAAACGGGCCGCCTTCACGCCGCGTCCCTCCGCTCAGGGGTCCGGGAGCGCGCGGCGAGCACCGCCGCCACGATGCGGTCCGGCGTCACCGGCGAGACCAGCATCTCCACGCCGAGCGGGCGCAACGCGTCGTTGACGGCGTTCGCGACCGCCGCCGGGGGAGCGATGGCGCCGCCCTCGCCGATGCCCTTCACGCCAAAGCGGGTGTAGGGCGACGGCGTCTCCATGTGCCCGATGCGCGGCGCCGGAACCTCGGCCGCGCCGGGGAGCAGGTAGTCGCCGAGCGTTGAGGCGAGCGGCTGCCCGGCCTGGTCGTACGGCATCTCCTCGAGCAGCGCGGTGCCGATGCCCTGCGCGAGGCCGCCGAGGATCTGGCCGTCCACGACCATCGGGTTCACCAGAACCCCGCCGTCCTCCACGATGACGTAGTCGAGGATCTCGATCTGCCCGATCTCGGGATCGACCGCCACGCTCACCGCATGGGCCGCATAGGAGAAGGTGCCGCTGTCGCGCTTCGGCTTGTAGCCGGCGGTGACCTCCAGGCCGCCGCCATGCGCGCCGAGCGGCAGATCCTGCGGGCGGCGATACCAGACGCGCGCGATCTCCGAGAGCGCGACGTCTCCGTTCGGGCCGACCACGCGTCCCATCTCGAAGCGCACGTCGGAGACGTCGGCCTGCAGCAGATGCGCGCCGATCGCCACCGCCCGCTCGACGAGCTCCTCGCAGGCCGTCGCGACGGCGCCGCCGGTCATGACCATCATGCGCGAGCCCCACGCGCCGGTGGAGTACGGCGTCATCGCGGTGTCGCCATGGACGAGGCGGATGCGATCGGTCGGAATGCCGAGGATCTCGTTGGCGACCTGCGGCAGCGTCGTCTCGAGGCTCTGGCCGTGGGAATGCGCCCCGATGCGAAGCTCGAGCCCGCCATCCGGCGTAAGCCGCGCGCCAGCCTGCTCGTGGCCCGGCACCATGGGGATGCCCCAGCCGGAATAGACCGAGGTGCCGTGGGCCGACTGCTCGCAATAGATCGAGAGGCCGAAGCCGATCCGCCGCCCATCGGTCTCGCCCGCAGCCTGGCGCGCCCGCACGGCGTCAACGTCGATCATGCGGAGCGCGCGGGTCAGCGCCTCGGGGTAGTCGCCGCTGTCGAAGTGCTTGTTCGTGATGTTGTCGAACGGCATCTGGTCGGGCCGCACGAGGTTCTTCAGCCGGACCTGCTCCGGCGTCACGCCGGCTTCCGCCGCCACGGCGTCGAGGGCGAGCTCCATCGCGAAACAGACGCCGGTCCGGGCGACGCCGCGATAAGGCAGGATCGGCGGCTTGTTGGTCGCAACCGACCAGGTGCGGCAGCGATAGGCCGGGAAGTCGTACGGGCCGGGCAGGATGCTCGCGACCTGGGCCGCTTCCAGGCAGGCCGAGAACGGATAGGCGGAATAAGCCCCACTATCGACGATCGCCTCGCAATCCACGCCGCGGATCGTTCCGTCGCGCTCGGCGTAGACGGTGATCTCGTAATGATGCTCCCGGCAGTCGGCGTTGGCCGTCAGATGCTCGCGCCGATCCTCGATCCAGCGCACCGGATGGCCGCAGCGCAGCGCCAGCCAGCCGAGGCAGACCTCCTCGGCGAGCAGGATGCCCTTGTAGCCGAAGCCGCCGCCAACGTCGGGCGAGACGACCCGGATGCGCTCCTCGGCGATCCCGAGGCATTCCGACAGGCCCGACCGGACGATGTGCGGCATCTGGCAGGAGGTCGTCACCGTCAGCTGGTCGAGCCTGCGATCGAGATGAACGACCACGCCGCGGCCCTCGATCGGCGCCATGCACTGGCGGGCGGTCGAGATCGTGCGCGAGACCTTGATCGGCGCGTCGAAGGCGGAGGCGATGTCGACGTCGACCAGCGTCTCGAGGAAGACGTTGTCGCCCCAGTCCTCGTGCACCAGCGAGGCCTTCTCGTCGCGTGCGCGCCGCATGTCGTAGACCGCGGGCAGCTCTTCCAGGTCGAGTTCGACCAGCGCGGCGATGTCCTCGGCTTCGGCGCGCGTCGGCGCGACGCACATGGCGACAAGTTCGCCGACCTGCCGGACCTTGTCGCGCGCCAGCGGCGGCTGCTCGGAGGGCTTGAAGCCGGCCAGCCCGGACACCGCGCGGATGGCCTTCACGCCGTCGAGGTCGGAGGCGATGAACACGCGGTCGCGCAGTTCGGGCGGGACGGAGATTCCCTTGATGCGCGCATGGGCGAGCGGGCTGCGGACGAAGGCGACGTCCTGCATGCCGGGCAGCCTGATGTCCGCCACATACTGCCCGCGGCCGCGCATGAAGCGGTCGTCCTCCTTGCGGGGAAGCCGCGCGCCTACGCCTTGTCCTGCCCCGCCTGCGCTCACGGCTCGCTCTTCTTCAGGTCCAGCGCGAGGGCCAGCACGTTCTGCGCGGCCTGGACCAGCGCGCCTTCGGCCGAACGAAACTCGTCCAGGATGGTGAAGTGGTCGGCCCCCGGGATCGGGATCAGCGCGCCCGGCGCGCCGGCCTCCGCGCGAAGCGCGTGCAGGGCGCGGGAATCGCGGACCAGCGCCGGGACTTCGGCCTCGCCATAGGCGATCGCGAGAGGCTTCTGCACGACCGGCAGGCGGAGCGGCGAGAGCGTCGCGACCTCCTCGTCGGTCAGGTTCAGCGCGCCATTGAGGAAGGTGTCCCGGATCGGCCCCAGCTCATAGACACCGGAGACCGCGAGACCCGCCGTCACCGCGGAGTGGTTCAGCGTCATCGCGACGAGGTGCCCGCCGGCGGACCAGCCGGACAGCACGATCGGCCCGGCGATCCCGTGCTGCGGCCCTTCGCGGGTGAGCCAGTCCAGCGCGTCGCCGATCTCGGCCACGATCTCGGTCAGGCTCGCATCGGGCGCGAGGGTGTGGCTCGGCATCGCGACCGACCAGCCGATCGCGGCCGCGCCTTCGGCATAGGCCGCGAAGACTTCACGCGAATTCTTCTGCCAGTAGCCGCCGTGGATGAAGACCAGGCAGGGCGCGGCCGGATCCGAAGCCGGATAGAGGTCGAACGCCTGGCGGGGCTTCGGGCCGTAGGGAACATCAAGCGCCGCCGGATGCCCGGCGCGCCATTCCGCGGAGAGCGCGTCGCGGACGCGGATCAGCTCCGCGCTGTTCGGCACGGCGAGATTGTTGTTGTAGGCGCGGTCGCGATCGGCCCGGGACAGCGTGTCCCAGACCTCCTGCGGCGCCCGCGCCATGTCCGAGGCTTCGATCACGCCGCGATCGCCTGCGGCAGGATCGGGCTGTCGGCGTCGAACCGCTCGCCGTTGCGCAGGCAGAAGGCCGGCTGCAGCAGCCGCTCGGCGATGACGCGGTGATCCTCGTTGTCGCGCAGCACGAAGCGGCCGCGGACATCGTTCAGGACCGAGACGTCCGCAGTGCGCCCGACCGCGAGGGAGCCGAGGCTGTCCTCCATGCCCAGCATCTTGGCCGGGTGGGTGGTCACCATCTTCACGACGTAGTCGAGCGGCAGGCCGAGCGTCATCATCGAGCTCATCGCCTGGGTCAGGCTGAAGCGGGCCTGGCCCTTGAAGGGATGGTTCTCATCGTCGTGGTGCTCTTCGGGCGTGCCGGCGGGCGCGGGATGTTCGGGCACCTGCGTGTTGTAGCCGTGCATGTCGGCGCCCAGCGTGTGCGGGACGACGCCGGCGGCGAGCGCCATCTTGGCGAGGCGATACGAGAAGTGGCTGCCGTGCCCGACGTCGACCTTGAGGCCGCGGTCGATGGCGGCCTGCAGGACGTGGTGCAGCTCGCCCTTCGCGTTGACGAAGCCGCCGGGATGACGGGTGAACGGATGGGCGAGCACGTCGCCCTCCTTCAGAAGCGGAATGACCCGCTCAAGGATGGTGTCGGCGTCCTCGCCGTTCTTGCCGCTTTCCGGCAGGCCCCACAGCTGGCCGAAATGGACGTAGAGCGGCAGGTCGGCACGGCGGCTGATCTCCGCCGCCATCTCCATGACCTTGATGCCCCAGCGCGCGAAGCCGCCGATCTCGGCATGGCCCTTGATGCCGCGGACGATGTCCTTGTTGGCGAGCGCAGACCGCGTGGTGGCTTCGATGTCGACGCCGTCGGGGCTGTAGAGATTGGGATAGAAGTGCCCCTCGAGGCCGCCGACCAGATAGGCGGACAGGAAGCAGAGCACGTTTGTCTTTGCGGGCTCGGCGATGAACTTGCGGAAGCCCGGCAGGGTCATGCAGGACGGGCCGCCCTGATCGACGACCGTGGTCACGCCCGAGCGGACGCCGACCAGGTCCGGATCCAGCCCGAAGCGGCCGGTGACGTACTGATAGACGTGACCGTGCGTATCGATGAGGCCCGGGAGCACGAGCTTGCCCGTGACGTCGATCACCTCCCGGGCCGCGCTCGGCAGGATCGCCTCCTCGACAGCCGCGACCTTGCCGCCCTTGACTGCGACGTCGCGTACGCCGTCGATGCCGGACGCCGGGCACATCACGCGGCCGCCCTTCAGGAGCAGATCGTAACCAGTCGCTTCCGCCATTTCGACTTCTCCAACTCCAGACCGCGGAACGCTGGCACGCGATCCGGTAAAAAGCGAAGTATGCTTCGCAACACTATGCAGGGCGCGTGCCAGACGGCGCAAGCGCCATCGCTCGCGGGCGTCAGTCCGCCCACAAGGACGTGATGGATGATCGAAAAGGCCCTGGGATCAGAAGCCGCGAAGGAAGATTGGCCGCTGCTGGAGCGCCCGGGCTTTCTGGCCAGGCGCCTGCACCAGATCCATGTGAGCCTGTTTGCTGAACGCTGCGCGGAATTCCGGATAACCCCGCTCCAGTACAGCCTTCTTTCCGCGCTTTCCGAACTCGGCGAGGCGGACCAGACGCGGCTGGCGCGCGCCGTCGCGATTGATCGAACGACCACCACGGGCGCCCTGAAACGCCTGGAGGTCCGAGGCCTTTTGCGCCGCGTGACCTCCGATCGCGACCGGCGGTCTCAGGCGTGCCGAATGACGCCCGCCGGCGCGGCGCTGCTCGCCGCGATGGAGGCCGCCGCGCGCTCCGCCCATGAGGCGACGGTCGAGCCCCTGAACGCGGAGGAGCAGGCCACGCTCATCGGCCTCATGAAGCGCGCGGTCGCCGCCCATGAGGATCGGCTCGCGAGCGGAATGCCTTCAGCTTAGGCGCGGCGCCGCTCACTTTCTGTGCATCACGGCAGTTGAAGGGCGCCCGCAGAGTCGAGGGCGGCGGCCCATCGGTCGCGCCAAGCCGGCTGACCTCGTCAGGGGAGATCGAGCATGGCGCCGAGCTTCTCGGCCGCCCTGCGCAACGCCGGGATGTGGGTGAGCGCCCGCGACAGCGGCAGTCGGCTTTTCGGGCCGTGGACGGCGACGGTCGCGATCATCGCGCGCGAGCGGCCGAGGACGGGTACGGCGACCGCGGTCATTCCCTCGATGAATTCCTCGTCGTCGGTGCCGAAGCCGTCCGTGCGGACCCGGGCGAGAGCGGGCTCCAGGTCTTTCCATGTCACGAGCGTCTTCGGCGTGTGACGCGGCAGCTCTCCGGCGCTCAACAGGTCGCGGACGATCTTCCTGGAGGACATCGCGAGAAAGAGCTTGCCGCTCGCCGTGCAATGCAGCGGCACATGGGAGCCCACGCTCAGCCTGATCTGAAGCGGCCAATCGGACTCGACCCGGTCGAGATAGACGAGTTGGCCCCCGTCGAGCGCGGTGATGTTGCATGTCTCGTTGAGCTCGGCGACCAGGTCGCGCAGCACGACACGGCGCGGCCCCCACGCGAGCGTGGAGCGAAGCGCGCCGGCCGCCGCCTCCGCGAAGCGCGCCCCGACCCCGTACCGCTTCCCGTCCACCGTCCGCTCGAGATAGCGGAGCTCGACCAGCAGATTGGCGAGGCGGTGCACCGTCGCTTTCGCGAGCCCCATCGCGGCGGTCAGCTCGGCGAGCGTCGCGGGCTCCTCGCGGCCTGCGACGGCCTCGAGCAAGAGGAGAATCCGTTCCGCCACCGAGGTGGGTCCCGCGTCTCCCCGTCTCATCCGCACAACCCCACGCCAGAGCGTCCCGACCCCGGGGAACGCGTTTCATCCAGTGGGATAGCACGCTCACCATTCGTCGCCATCAAGCGGCCGGCATGAAGCTAAACGAGCGGTCGACACACACTTGACCGCGAAGCCGGAAGGGCCTGAAATGATACAAAACGTTCCATTGAATGGAACGAATAAGCAGCGCTTCGAAAGCGCCCGGGTGGAGACACATGGAGACTTCTACATACGACTACATCGTCGTCGGGGCCGGCTCAGCCGGCTGCGTCCTGGCCAACCGTTTGAGCGAGAGCGGAAAACATAGGGTTCTGCTGCTCGAGGCGGGGCCACGCGACAACTACCTGTGGATCCACATCCCGATCGGCTACGGGAAGACGATGTTCCACCCCGAATACAATTGGGGGTTCTACACCGACGAAGAGCCGACGATGAAGAACCGCCGGATCTACTGGCCGCGCGGGCGGGGGCTCGGCGGGTCGAGCTCGATCAACGGCCTGATCTTCGTGCGCGGCCAGCCGGAGGACTATGACCGCTGGGCGCAGGCCGGAAATCCCGGCTGGGACTGGGCGAGCGTGCTGCCCTACTTCAAGCGCTCCGAGCACAACAGCCGCGGCGAGAGCGACGCCCATGGCGGCGACGGCCCGCTCTGGTCCTCGGACATCGAGGAAAAGAGCGAGCTGATGGAGGCGATCATCCGCGGCGCCGGGGAGCTCGGCGTCAAGCGGACGGACGACTTCAACGCCGGCGACCAGGAGGGCGTCGGCTACTACCAGCTCTTCACCAGGAACGGCTGGCGCAACAGCGCGGCGGTCGCCTATCTGAAGCCCGCCCGGAGCCGGGCCAATCTGAGGATCGAGACCAACGCGCACGCGACGGGCCTGATCATGCAGGGCCGCCGCGCCGTAGGCGTGCGTTACCGGCAGGGCGGTGAGATCGTGGAGGCGCGAGCAAGCGGCGAAGTCGTCCTCGCCGCCGGCGCCCTGCAAAGCCCGCAACTGCTTCAGCTGTCGGGGATCGGCCCGGCTTCGCTGCTCCGCAGCCACGGAATAGACGTCGTCCATGAGTTGGCTGGCGTCGGCGAGAACCTGCAGGACCATCTGCAGTTCCGCCTGATGTACCGGGTCTCGAAGCCGATCACGACGAATGACGAGCTGAAGTCGATCTGGAGCCGGGCGCGCATCGGCCTGAAATGGCTGACGACCGGTCGGGGGCCGCTCGGCATCGGCATCAACCAGGGCGGCCTGTTCACGCGAATCCTTCCAGGATCCGCAACGCCTGACATCCAGTTCCACTTTGCGACGCTGTCGGCGGACATGGCCGGCGCGAAGCCGCATCCCTGGCCGGGCTGCACTTTTTCAGTCTGCCAGCTGCGCCCGGAGTCCCGCGGGACGGTGGCGATCAAGTCGATCGACCCGATGGAGCCGCCCTCGATGCGGCCCAACTATCTGTCGGCCGAGGCCGACCGGATCTGCGCGGTCGAGAGCATCAAATACGCCCGTCGGCTCGCCGCGACCGAAGCGCTGAAGCCCTACATCGCCGGCGAATACAAGCCGGGTCCGGGCGTGCGCAGCGACGACGAGATTCTCGACTTCGCCCGCGAATACGGCGCGACGATCTTCCATCCCTCCGGCACCTGCAAGATGGGCCCGGACCCGATGGCGGTGGTCGACGCGCGCCTGCGGGTGCGCGGGATCGCGGGGCTGCGCGTCTGCGACTGCTCGGTGATGCCGACGCTGGTCTCCGGCAACACGCACTCGCCGGTGGTGATGATGGCCGAAAAGGCGTCCGACATGATCCTGGAGGACGCCAGGGGCTACGCGAAGGCGGCGTGACGCCGAAGGCCGGCTTCCCCCGCCCGGCTTCAGGCGCCGGGCGCGCCCCGCCGAAACGTCAGGGCCCCGGACGCGTCGTCGCGGCCGGGGCCCTTCATGCGGATCGGCGCGTGTCCGTCAGGCCGCGAACCCCGCCTGAGGGCGCATGTCGGCGCGGTTGATGCCGGCGACCTTGACCGGCTTCTTCATCGCGTCGCGGCGGAAGGGCTCGCCGAGCTCCTGGTTGAGCACGATCTCGATGAAGGTCGTGATCCGCTTCTTCTGGTCCTCGCAGGACTGGCGGATGGCCTCCGTCACCTCCGCCTGCGTGCGCGCGACCACGCCCTTGAAGCCGCAGCCTTCGGCCACCTTGGCGTAGCTCAGATGCGGATCGAGCTCGGTGCCGACGAAGTTGTTGTCGTACCAAAGGATCGAGTTCCGCTTTTCCGCGCCCCACTGGTAGTTGCGGAAGATCACCATCGTGATGCCCGGCCACTCCTCGCGGCCGATCGAGCTCATCTCGCTCATCGAAATGCCGAAGGCGCCGTCGCCCGCAAAGCCGACGCAGGGCGTATCCGGATTGCCGATCTTGGCCCCGATGATCGCAGGGAAGCCGTAGCCGCACGGGCCGAACAGGCCCGGCGCCAGATATTTCCGAGGCTGGTCGAACGTCGGATAGGCGTTGCCGATCGCGCAGTTGTTGCCGATGTCGGACGAGATGATCGCGTCCTTCGGCAGGCCCGCCTGGATGGCGCGCCACGCCTGGCGGGGCGACATGCGGTCGGCGTCGCGCGTGCGGGCGTCGGCGTTCCAGCTGGTGCCCTCGTCGTCCTCCTCGTGGTCCATGCTGGAGAGCGTCTGGAGCCAGCGCGACTTGGTGTCGTGGATGAGGTTGCGGCGCTCCTCGCGGCCCGCGTCGCCCGCCGTGTCGGAGAGCTTCGACAGAATGCCGCGCGCGACCTGGGCCGCGTCGCCGCAGATGCCGACGGCCACGGGCTTGGTCAGGCCGATGCGGTCCGGATTGATGTCGACCTGGATGATCTTGGCCTCTTTCGGCCAGTAGTCGATGCCGTAGCCGGGCAGCGTCGAGAAGGGATTCAGGCGCGTGCCGAGCGCCAGCACCACGTCGGCCTTGGCGACGAGCTCCATCGCGGCCTTCGAGCCGTTGTAGCCGAGCGGGCCGACGGCCAGCCGGTGCGAGCCCGGAAAACTGTCGTTGTGCTGGTAGTTGTTGCAGACCGGAGCGTCGAGCCGCTCGGCGAGCGCGACGCAGTCCTTGATGGCGTTGCCGATGACGACGCCCGCGCCGGACAGGATGACCGGGAACTTGGCCTCCGACAGCAGCTTCGCGGCCTCCGTCACCGCCTTCTCGCCGCCCGCGGGACGCTCGAACTCGACGATCGCCGGCAGGGTGATGTCGATCACCTGCGTCCAGAAATCGCGCGGAATGTTGAGCTGGGCCGGGGCCGAAAGGCGCTTTGCCTTCAGGATCACGCGGTTCAGGACCTCGGCGACGCGGCTCGGGTCGCGCACTTCCTCCTGGTAACAGACCATGTCCCGGAACAGCGCCATCTGCTCGACTTCCTGGAAGCCGCCCTGCCCGATCGTCTTGTTGGCCGCCTGCGGGGTCACCAGCAGCATCGGCGTGTGGTTCCAGTAGGCAGTCTTGATCGCGGTGACGAAGCCCGTGATGCCCGGGCCGTTCTGCGCGATCGCCATGCCCATCTTGCCGGTCGTGCGGGTGTAGCCGTCGCAGATCAGGCCGCCATTGGTCTCATGCGCGACGTCCCAGAAGGTGATGCCCGCCTCGGGGAACAGGTCGGAGATCGGCATGAAGGCCGACCCGATGATGCCGAAGGCGTGCTCGATGCCGTGCATCTGGAGCACTTTCACGAAGGCTTCCTCGGTCGTCATCTTCATCGGTCGATCCTCTCCATGGCGCGTCGCGTGGCCGGTCCCGGTTCGCGATCTTGATCGTCACCCATCGCATGGCGGCCGATATTTCGCAACTTTTGGCCAGATTTCGAACTATCATATTCCATTTTTCGGAATAATCGTGCAATCTGGAGGCATGGATGATCTTGCCGGCGGCCTCAGACCGATCTCCCTGCTCGAGCGCGTGGCCGCGATGGACCACCCGCCGACGCTTGCGGACCTTGCGGCCGGCTCGGAGACGCCTCGCCCGACGCTGCATCGATGGCTGAACGCGCTCGTCGGCGCGGGGCTGCTGCAGCGCTCGCCCGACGGGCGGCGCTACGAGATCGCGCCGCGCGCCTCGCAGCTCGCCTTCGCGATTCTGTCGAACCAGCCCGGGGGAGCGCTCCGGCACCGGCTCCTGCGGGAGGTGGTCGAGAAGGTGGGCGAGTCCTGCAATCTCACCGTGATGCACGGCGCCGAGGTGACCTATATCGACCGCGTCGAGGCGATGTGGCCGCTCAGGATCACCTTCCAGCGGGGCTCGCGGGTGCCAGTGCACTGCTCGGCGAGCGGCAAGCTGTTTCTCGCGCTGATGCCGCCAGCCAAGCGCGAGGCGGTGCTGCGCGATCTGACCTTCGAAAGGTTCACGGACAGCACGCTGACCGACCGGGACGCGCTGCTGGCCGAAGTCGCGACGATCCGGAAGCAGAAATACGCGCTCGACCGCGAGGAGTACCTGGCGGGGCTGGTCTGCCTCGCCGTGCCGGTCATGCAGAAGATCGGCCGCTCGCCGACCTGCGTCGCGGCGCTCGCCATGCAGGCGCCGGTCTCGCGTATGTCCTGCGATCAGATGCTCGAGAAGCTGCCCGCGCTGCAGGACGCGGCGCGGATGCTGGCCGGGACGCTGGAGTGAGCCTCCGCCGCGACGCCCGGACTTGATCCCTGATCGCCGGGTCAGGCCCGGCGATCAGGGCGGAGACCGAGGCTCAGCTCTTCTTTGTGATCTCGTGGCCCGACAGGCGCTCGATCGCCTTGCACATGACCGAGTCGTCCTCGTCGATCTCGCCGGCGGCGACGCAGGAGTTGAACAGCTGCTGGGCGAGCGCCGTGCCCGGCATCGCGACGCCGAGCGCGCGGGCGTTGGACAGCGCGACCTCGAGGTCCTTCATGTGCAGCCCCGTGCGGAAGCCCGGCTTGAAGGTGCGGTTGATCATGCGCTCGGCGTGGACCTCGAGCACGCGGGAGTTGGCGAAGCCGCCCATCAGCGCCTGCCGCACCCGCACCGGATCGGCGCCCGCCTTCGAGGCGAACACCAGCGCCTCCGAGACCGCCTGGATGTTGAGCGCCACGATGATCTGGTTCGCGACCTTGCAGGTCTGGCCGGAGCCCACCGGCCCCACCAGCGTGATGGTCTTTCCCATCGCCTCGAACAGGGGCTTTGCGCGCTCGAAGTCCGCATCGTCGGCCCCGACCATGATGGTCAGCGTCCCGGCCTTCGCGCCGATGTCGCCGCCCGAGACCGGCGCGTCGACATAGCCGCAGCCCAGTTCGCCGATGCGCTTGGCGAAGCCTTTCGTCGCGACCGGCGAGATCGAACTCATGTCGATGACGAGCTTGCCCTTCGAAAGCCCGCTCGCGACGCCGTTCTCGCCGAAAAGCACCTTTTCGACGTCCGGGGTGTCCGGCACCATCGTGATCACGACATCGGCGTTGCTTGCGACCTCCGCCGCGTTGGCGCAGGCCGTCATGCCCTCGCCCTGCATGTCCTGCGGCACTCCCGACCGGCTCGTCAGGAAGAGCTCGTGACCTGCCTTGCGCAGGTTCTCCGCCATGGGGCGGCCCATGAGGCCAAGACCGACGAAGCCGACTTTCATTGGGCTGTCCTTTTCGCGCGTCACGCCAAGAGCATCCGGTTGTCTAGCGAAGCCGCGATCCAAGCACCAGTGGAGCCTGCGCACGCAAGGTCCCGCCGCGACCGCGCCGACCTCCGGACGACCACTGCCTCCTCAAGGTGATCAGATGAGCGCCTGAAGGAGCTCGAGACCGAGAACTTCCCGCGTGCTGATCGAGCGCTCGCCTGTTCTTCGCGGGAAGCCCGCCGTGTCGTGACGCTGTTCTACGGCGCGCAAACGGCTTCACCGACGCGGACACCCCTTCTTTCTTGCCATTGTCTCATTCAGTGAGACGGATCGTCTCGTTTCGCGTTGACTCGTTCACGACCCCATCGCAGCATCGCCATGTTCTGGGGACGGGTGAATGATCGAGTTCCAACACGATCGTGTCGGGAACGCCGCCGCGCCATCCATGGCTCGGAGGCCGTCGTCGCGCGCATCCGCCTCCCCGAAGATCCGGACACGCATGTCCGGCCACAACCAAGTCCCCGCAGTCCAGATCGGCGCAAACGCCGGCGACGCAATGCGAGCGGACGCAAGAGGAAACCCAGAGGGGAAGACATGGCGGAGGGCGCGCAGAGCGTATCCAACAGTGACCTGAGGCGCGTCGTCGCCGCCAGCGTCATCGGCGCAACGATCGAATGGTACGATTTCTTCCTCTACGGCATCGTGGCGGGGATCGTGCTCAACAAGCTCTATTTCCCGACTGACGACGCCGTCGTGTCGACGATGCTCGCCTACACCACCTTCGCGATCGGCTTCGTGGCGCGGCCGCTCGGCGGCGTCGTGTTCGGGCATTTCGGCGACAAGCTCGGCCGCAAGTCGATGCTGGTGATGACGCTGATGATCATGGGCGTCGCGACCGTCATCATCGGCCTGATCCCGACCTATGAGCAGATCGGCATCGCTGCGCCGCTGCTGCTGCTGCTGATGCGCATCCTGCAGGGCATCGGCATCGGCGGCGAGTGGGGCGGCGCGGTGCTGATGGCGTATGAGTACGCGCCCAAGGAAAAGCGCGGCTTCTACGCCAGCCTTCCGCAGATCGGCCTGGCGCTCGGCCTCTGCCTCGCCTCGGGCGTCGTCGCCATCATGTCGAGCCTGCCGGACGAGCAGTTCATGTCCTGGGGCTGGCGCGTCGGCTTCCTGCTCAGCATCCTGCTTGTGGCGGTCGGCCTCTATATTCGCCTGAAGGTGCTCGAGACCCCCGAATTCGAGAAGGTGAAGGAGAGCGGCAAGGAAGCCGACGTGCCCTTCATCCACATGATCAAGAAATATCCGCGCAACATCATGCTCGGCATGGGAGCGCGCTACATCGACGGAGTTTTCTTCAACATCTTCGCGGTGTTCTCTGTCGTCTATCTGTCGAAGAACGTGAACATTCCGCGCACGACCGCGCTCTGGCTTGTGACGCTTGCGGCCTTCGTGATGATCTTCGCCATCCCGCTGGCTGGAAAGCTCTCCGACAGGCTCGGGCGGCCCAGGACCTACGCGCTCGGATCGTTGCTGCTCGCGATCTGCACCTATCCGTCCTTCTACCTGATGAGCACCGGCGATCCCTTCATGGTCGCGCTCGGCATCGTGATCCCGTTCGGCATCGTCTACGCCGTCTGCTACGGGCCCGAGGCGGCCTTGTTCGCGGATTTGTTCGACGCGAACGTGCGCTACACCGGCATTTCGTTCGTCTACCAGTTCTCCGGGATCTTCGCGTCCGGCTTGACGCCGATCATCGCGACCTGGCTCCTGGCGAAGGGCGGGGGCCAGCCGTGGCTGATCTGCGCCTACGTGGTGTTCGCGGCGCTCGTCAGCATGGCCTGCGCCATGGCGATCGCGGCCAAGCAGCCGGATGAGCTCAGGGCGGAGTTGAAGACAGTCTCGACCTGACGGGAGCCGACTTCCAGAACCAGACGGCCCGCCTTACGAGGCGGGCCATTTTCGTTCGCGAGGCGGCGCGGACGCCCCTGGCGTCATCCCGGGCAACGAGCCGGAAGCAGGCGCGGCCCCTATCCCGCCGGCTCCAGCCGCTGCGCGGCGAGCG
>NZ_JBJKEX010000546.1:0-1235 GCF_045505405.1 Hansschlegelia beijingensis
AGCGGCGTGAACGCGACCCATGCGAGTCCGGCGCCGCGCGCCATCACCTTCCATTCGGTGACGGAGGGAAGTCCCGCGGGATCGACCGCCATCCACCAGATCCGCGCCCATGCCGACATGCGCCGCATGGGCGCGGATCTGGTGGGTGCGCCCGGTCAGCGGCGTGAACGCGACCCATGCGAGTCCGGCGCCGCGCGCCATCACCTTCCATTCGGTGACGGAGGGAAGTCCCGCGGGATCGACCGCCATCCACCAGCCGCGATGCGGATCGCGCTTGGCTAGCGGAGCGTCGATGCGCCCCTCGTCCGCCGGCGGCGCGCCCTGCACGACCGCCCAGTAGGTCTTTCCGATGCGGCCGGAGGAGAACAGCTTCCCGAGCCGCGCCAGCGCCTTGCGGTGGCGACCCAGCACCAGGCAGCCGCTGGTGTCCTTGTCCAGCCGGTGCGCGAGCGCGGGGTCGCGCGGCAGCCCGAAGCGCAGCGCCCCGAAGGCCGCCTCGAGATTCGGGCCGCCTTTCGGCCCGGCGTGCACCGGGACCCCCGCAGGCTTGTCGAGGATCAGGATGAGGCCGTCGCGGTGGAGCACGCGGGAGACGAGGGCTTCGGGAGACAGAACGGAAGGGCTGGACATGGAACTCTGCTGCGACGCCGAGTATGGGCGGACGGCGGGGCCGCACTATGTCGCGGCCATGAAGCTGGTTTCCACCGTTTTCGAGGTCGCGCCAGAACATGCGGCCGCCTTCAGGGCGGCCGTGTTCGCGAACGCGAACGCCGTGGAGCGCAACGACCCGGCCTGCCGCGGAGTCGCGATCGCGGAGGATCCGTCGACGCCGGGCTTTTTCCTGACGTCCGCCCTGTACGAAACCGAGGCCGCGGCGGCCGCCCGCCATGCGACCGAGGCCGGCCGCGCCTTCGAGGAGGCGGTGAAGCCCTATGTCAGGCGGCAGCGCGTGCGGTTGCTCGATCTTGGCTGAGGCGCGCGCCGGGGATCTGCTGGTGGGCGACGTCGGCGGCACCAACTGCCGGTTCGGGCTGGTCCAGCCAGGCGCGCTGCGGGTCACCTCGATCGAGACCATGAAGGACGACCGTTTCGCCGCCTTCGAGGAGGCCGTCGCGGCCTATCTGGAGATGACGGGCGCAAGGCCCGCGCGCGCGATCGTCGCCGTCGCCGGGCCGGCTTCGGCAACGTGCGGAACGTCAAGCCTCGCCTGATCGCCGAGTTCCGTTGGGATTTCG
>NZ_JBJKEX010000547.1:0-1234 GCF_045505405.1 Hansschlegelia beijingensis
CGGGCTCCCTCAGCGACGAACTGATGCGGCGCGCCGGCCTGGTGAACGTCGCGGCGGAGCTGAAGCTCGACAATTACGGGCAGCTGCCGCTCGAGACGATCATCCTCGCCGGCGTCGACTTGCTGATCGTCGACGGCGACCGGGCCGGCCCGCCGGCGATGGCGACCGAGGTCCTGAGCCACCCGATCCTCGCGGGACTCGGCGACCGGGTTCGCGTCGTGAAGGTCCCGCCAAAACTCTGGACCTGCTACGGGCCGAGCATCGCCGACGCCTACGACATTCTCGTCGACGCGGCCGGGGGCGCGCAGTGAGCACGTCCCCGCCCTACGCCGCGCTGGTGGGCGCGCTCGCGGCGCTCATGCTGGCGGCCTTCGTCGCTTCCGTGACGATCGGCTACGTCGTGATCGACGTCGGCGGCGCGCTGGCCGATCTGCTCGCAGGCGGAACCTCGCTCGGCGCGTTGGTGCTGATGGAGCTTCGCCTGCCGCGGGCCATCATGGGCGCGCTGGTCGGCTTCAGCCTCGGGCTCGCGGGCGCCGCGATGCAGGGCCTGCTCCGCAATCCTCTCGCGGATGCCGGGGTGATCGGCGTCTCGGGCGCCGCCGCCTTCGGCGCCGTGATGGCGTTCTACTCCGGCCTTTCCGCGAGCTTCGGCCTGGCGCTGCCCATTGGCGGCATTCTGGGAGCCGGCGTCGCGGTGGCGCTGCTCTATGCGCTCGCGGGCCGCGGCTCGGCGACCATGACGCTGATCCTCGCGGGCGTCGCCATCAACAGCCTCGCCGGCGCGTTGACGGCGCTCGCGCTCAACCTCTCGCCGAACCCATACGCGGCGACCGAGGTGATGTTCTGGCTGATGGGGTCGCTGGCCGACCGCAGCATGACGCACATCCAGCTCGCGGCGCCGCTGCTGATCTCCGGCTGGCTGCTGATCCTCGTATCCGCCCCCGCGCTCGACGCGCTGTCGCTCGGCGAGGACACGGCGACCAGCCTCGGCTTCGACATGGGTCGCGTGCGCCTGCTGCTCATTGTCGGGACCGCGCTCTCCGTCGGCGCGTCGGTCGCAGTGGCGGGAGCGATCGGCTTCATCGGACTGGTCGTCCCGCACCTGCTTCGCCCCCTCGTCGGCGGCAGGCCGGGCCGTCTGCTGCTCGTCTCCGGCCGCCTCGACGCCGCGGTCGCGGATTACGATCAGGCGATCCAGCTCGATCCGAACAACGCGCAGGCCTGGCACAAT
>NZ_JBJKEX010000548.1:0-1227 GCF_045505405.1 Hansschlegelia beijingensis
GCTGAATCTCGAGCGCGAACGCGCCCTCGACCCTGAGATGCAGCGTGGATTGCGCAGGCGCGGCGTCCGGCCCATGCGGGCGCGGCGGATCCCTGCCGGAGCTTCACCGAGCCGACGCAGGCCCAGCCCAGATGCGCGTTGACGCGCTCCAGGATCTCCGGGACGCGGTGCTGAATCTCGAGCGCGAACGCGCCCTCGACCCTGAGATGCAGCGTGGATTGCGCAGGCGCGGCGTCCGGCCCATGCGGGCGCGGCGCGGCGAGCTTGAGCGGCGTCGCGCGCGCAGCGATGTCCCGCCCGACGATCGTCGCCCAGCGCGCCATGATCTCCGCGCCCGCAAAGCCCTGCTTGGCGGCGGCGGGCCCGAGCGCCTGCGGCAGCAGATCGGCGAGCAGCTTGGGGCGGGACGGCTTGAGCATGGCGCGAGGGCGCTCGATAAGGCTTGTCGCGGATCGACCTCCGACCGCGTGCTCCCCTGAGTCTACAGTTTGGCCGTCGCCGCAGAAACCCGTCCCGATCCCGCCGCGCTGCTCGCCTGGTACGATCGCCACCGCCGGCGGTTGCCTTGGCGGGCGGAGCCGGGCGAGCGCGCCGACCCGTATCGCGTCTGGCTGTCGGAGATCATGCTCCAGCAGACCACCGTGAAGGCCGCCGGACCCTATTTCCTGCGCTTTCTGGAGCGCTTCCCCGATGTCGGCTCGCTGGCCGCCGCGCCGCTCGACGACGCGCTGCGGCTCTGGGCGGGCCTCGGCTATTATTCGCGGGCCCGGAACCTGCACGCCTGCGCGCAGGCGGTGGCGGCGCGGCACGGCGGGCGTTTCCCGGCCTCGGAGGCCGAGTTGCTCGCCCTGCCGGGGGTCGGCCCCTACACGGCGGCCGCCATCGCCGCGATCGCCTTCGACCTGCCCGCGACGGTGGTCGACGGCAATGTCGAGCGGGTGGTGACGCGGCTTTTCGCGCTCGAGACGCTGCTGCCCGCGGCGAAGCCGGAGATCAGGCGGCTCGCCGGCCTCATCGCCCCCGGGACGAGGCCGGGGGATTTCGCGCAGGCCATGATGGATCTCGGCGCCACCATCTGCACGCCGCGCCGTCCGGCCTGCGCGCTGTGTCCCTGGAGCGAGCCTTGCGCCGCGAAGCGCGCTGGCGCGCAGGAGACCTTTCCGCAGGCCACCACTGGCCCGTCATAGCTCACCCGCGCCACCACCCTCGCCTCGTCGCCCTTTGGCG
>NZ_JBJKEX010000549.1:0-1222 GCF_045505405.1 Hansschlegelia beijingensis
GGCGGAGTGGAACGACCGCTTCGACGCCTCCGCCGGCTCCGCCGTGACCCGCACCTCGGCCTCGCGGATCCCGACCCTGAGCCCGCAGACGGCGCAGGCGACCGAGCGCGCCATCGAGGAATACAACGCCATCGTCAGCCGCGGCGGCTGGACCCGCGTGCCCACCGGGCCGCGCCTCAAGCTCGGCTCGAAGGGCGAGCGCGTCGTCGCGCTCCGCCAGCGCCTGATGGCGAGCGGCGACCTCGACCCCAACCTGTCGATGTCGCCGGCCTTCGACAGCTATGTCGAGGGCGCGGTGCGTCGCTTCCAGGCCCGCCACGGCCTGATTCCGGTCGGCGTCGTGGGCGACGACACGATGAATTCGCTGAACATTCCGGCCGACACGCGGCTGCGGCAGCTCCAGACCAACCTGGTGCGCATCCGCACCATGGCGAACGGCAATCTCGGCGAGCGCTACGTGCTCTGCAACATCCCCGGCGCCGAGATCGAGGCGGTGGAGGGCGAGTCCGTCGCCGCCCGCTACACCGCCGTCGTCGGCAAGGTGGACCGCGCCTCTCCGGTGCTCGACGCCAAGATCCTTCAGGTCAACTTCAACCCGTTCTGGACCGTCCCGGCCTCGATCGTGAAGAAGGACCTCATCCCCCAGATGCAGAAGGATCCGCAGTATCTGACCAAGAAGAACATCCGGATCTTCGATCAGCAGGGCAATCAGCTGACGCCCGAGCAGGTCAACTGGATGTCCAACGAGGCCACCAACTACATGTTCAAGCAGGACCCCGGCGAGGACAACTCGATGGGTTCGGTCCGCATCAACATGGCCAACAAGCACGGCGTCTACATGCACGACACGCCGACGAAGGGGCTGTTCGGCGAGAACCAGCGCTTCCATTCGTCGGGCTGCGTGCGGATCCAGAACGTCAAGGAACTGGTCGCCTGGCTGCTGAAGAACCAGCCGAACTGGGACCGCCGGGCGATCGACGCCGCGATCAAGTCCGGTCAGCGGATCGACGCGCAGGTCACCCCCGCCGTCCCGGTCTACTGGCGCTACATCTCGGGCTGGGGCTCGCCCGACGGCTCGGTGCAGTTCCGCGAGGACATCTACGGCATGGACGGCACCGGCGAGCTCGCGATGGCGGGCGGCGGCGTCTCGCCCGCCACCGAACAGTGAGGCGCCTGCCGGGCGAGAGCCCGGTCCGCAGGGACGTCGCGACGCCCGGCGAGG
>NZ_JBJKEX010000550.1:0-1222 GCF_045505405.1 Hansschlegelia beijingensis
GCGCTCGATCCGCGCTTCGCGATCTGCGCGCTCGACGAGCGCGGCAAGACCGTCTCGAGCGAGGCTTTCGCGGCCGATGTCGGCCGGCGCCGCGACGACGGCGCGGCGGGACTGGCTTTCGTGATCGGCGGCGCGGACGGCTTCTCGGCCGAATTCCTGGCGACCGCCGACATGCGTCTCGCCTTCGGCGCCATGACCTGGCCGCACCAGATCGTCCGCATCCTGCTGGCGGAGCAGATCTACCGCGCCGCGACCATCCTGGCCGGCCATCCCTACCACCGCGGCTGAGCCGCTCTCGTGGTTGACGAAGGCTTAACGGCGGGCGTTTCAAATGGCCCGATGACGTCACGGCCGCTTCGCGCTCTGCTGATCTGTCTCGCGCTCGCCGGAGCCGCGCCGGCCGCACGCGCCGAGACAACGTCGGCCTCCGAGGCCGCCGCGCGGCAGCGCGAGGCGCTCGAGCAGGCGCGCGAGAGCCTCAAGGAGACGCAGGAGCGCCGCCAACGGCTGGCCGCCGAGATCGAGGCGCTGAAGGGCGAGCGCGGCAAGCTGCAGGCGAGCCTGGTCGACACCGCGGCCTCGATCCGGGAGCGCGAGCGGCAGATCGAGGAGCGGGCGGGCCGGATCGGCGACCTCGGGGAATCCGAGCGCCAGCTCAAGGCGTCGCTGGAGCGCCGCCGCGGGGTTCTGGCGGACGTGATCGCCGCCCTGCAGCGCATGGGGCGGCAGCCGCCGCCGGCGCTGCTGGTCCGTCCGGACGACGCGCTGGAGGCGATCCGCTCCGCGATCCTGCTGGGCGCGGTGGTTCCCGACATGCGGGCGGAGGCCGAGTCG
Source organism: Hansschlegelia beijingensis (assembly GCF_045505405.1). GTDB lineage: Bacteria > Pseudomonadota > Alphaproteobacteria > Rhizobiales > Methylopilaceae > Methylopila > Methylopila beijingensis_A. Next base: position 835 of record NZ_JBJKEX010000550.1, read on the forward strand.
CTCGCCTCCGATCTGCGCGAGATGGCGCGTCTGAAGCAGATGCTGACCGGCGAGCGCGACGCGATGGCGGGCGAGCTCAAGCAACTCGGCGAGGAGCGCGAGCGGCTCGCCGCGCTGGTCGACGAGCGCCAGCGCCAGCTCGGCCAGCGCGAGGGCGATCTCTCGGCCGAGGCCAGCAAGGCGGCCACGATCGCGCACAATGTCAGCGACCTCGAGGCGCTGATCGCGCGCATGGAGCAGGAGCAGGCCGCACGCGCTGCGGCAGAAGCCGCCAGGACGCCTCCTGCCGCGCCCGGGGGCGGGCGCGACCTTGCAGCGCTGCAAAATCCGGCGCCGCTCAAGGCGGAGTACGTGGCGCTCGACTGGGCCCGCATCGCACGACTGAAGG
>NZ_JBJKEX010000551.1:0-1219 GCF_045505405.1 Hansschlegelia beijingensis
ACCGAGCCCCGACCGGCGTCGGCCGCGCCGCCCGCGAGGCCAGCGGCGGCAGCGAGATCGTGGAGGTGCGCAAGGCGGTCGAGGCGGCCTCGCTCGCGCTCGGCAGGCGGCTGAAGCTGCTCGTCGGCAAGCCCGGCCTAGACGGCCATTCGAACGGCGCCGAGCAGATCGCCGTGCGGGCGCGCGATTGCGGGTTCGAGGTCGTCTACGAGGGGATCCGGCTGACGCCCGCTGAGATCGTCAACGCGGCGCTCGAGGAAGGCGTCCACGTCGTCGGCCTTTCGATCCTCTCCGGCTCCCATCTTCCCCTCGTCCGAGAGGTCATGGAGCGCATGCGCCGCAACGGCCTGGACGACGTGCCGGTGATCGTCGGCGGGATCATTCCTCCGGAGGACGAGCGCGAACTCAAGGCGATGGGCGTCGCGGCGGTCTACACGCCGAAGAACTTCGATCTGACCGCGATCATGGCCGACATCGTGAGGATCGCCGAAGGCGCTGGCGAAAAGGCGGCCTGAACCGGCCGCGGCCCAGGCGGGCTAGCCCGCCTGGCGACGCTCCGGCTCGATCGCGATCGCGCGCCAGAGCTCGGCGACCGAAATCGGCTTGGTGACGACGGCGTCCGCGCCGGCCGCGAGGAAGGCCCTGATCTCGCTGTCGAAGGCGCGCGCGGTGACGCCGATGATGCGGACCTTCGCCGCCGGCCCTCTCAGGGCGCGGATCGCCCTGGCGGCCGCGAGACCGTCGAGCCGCGGCATGGCGGCGTCCATCAGGACGATGTCGTAGGCCTGACCGGCAGCCGCCTCGACGGCCGCGGCGCCGTCCTCGACGATGTCGTGCAGATGGCCGAAATGGTCGAGCAGCGTGCCGATGACGCGCTGGTTCACCGCGTTGTCCTCTGCGACCAGGATCCGGAGCGGCCGGCTGGCGTGAGGCTCGGGGTCGGCGGCCTCGAGACGCACGACCGCGGCGACCTCGGCTCCTCCCGAGGTCCGGTCGTTGGCTTCGGCGTGGCCGCCCATCCGGTGCGCGAGCTCGGACACGAGCGCGACACCGGGCCCGGCCTCGGAGGCTCGCCCGAAAGACTGTTCGAGCCCTATGCGCAGGGCGCGGCGGCCCCGGGCGCGGCCGGGCTTGACCTTGTGGCGGGCGAAGTAGCCGTCGACCACCTCGTTCCACAAACGGTCCGAGGTGTGCGCGCCGACCGCGTGCGGCCGCGGGC
>NZ_JBJKEX010000552.1:0-1132 GCF_045505405.1 Hansschlegelia beijingensis
GAGACCACCAGGACCCGGCGGCCCGCGAGGGGAGGCCGCACGTCGAAGGAGGGCGAATCCCCCGCGCGCCGCAGCGGGAGGCGGAGCATGAAGCTGGCGCCGGCCGGTCGATGAGAACGGCGTCGTAGCCCGCCATGATCTCGTCGCGCATGGCCGCGAGCTCGGCCTCCGCGCCCGCGTTCCGAAGCCTTTCGACGAGCCAGGGTCCGGTGAACGGCGCATCGGAGACCACCAGGACCCGGCGGCCCGCGAGGGGAGGCCGCACGTCGAAGGAGGGCGAATCCCCCGCGCGCCGCAGCGGGAGGCGGAGCATGAAGGTGGCGCCGGCCCCGGGTCGACCTTCGGCGGCGATGGAGCCGCCCATCGCCACGGCGAGTTGCCGGCTGATCGCGAGACCGAGGCCCACGCCGCCCGTGGCCGGGTCGGGGGCGTCGCGGGTGAACTCCTCGAACAGCCGCTCGGCGTCCGACGGCTCGAAGCCGGGTCCGGTGTCGACGACCGAGAACCTCACCTCATCATCGAGGAAGTCGAGCCGCAGGCCCACCCCGCCCTGAGCGGTGAACTTGATGGCGTTGCCAGCGAGATTGAGCAGGATCTGGCGCAGACGCCCGGGGTCGCCCCGGAGCCTGGTCGCTCCCGGACCCGCCACGCAGGCGAGATCGAGGCCCTTCGCCTGCGCGCGCGGCGCGAGCAGTTCGGCGACGTCCTCGAGGAGGTCGAGGGGATCGAACGGCTCGTCCTGCAGCGTAAGCCCGCCCGCCTCGATGCGCGAGTGATCGAGAATCTCGTCCACCAGATCGAGCATGGCGGCGGCCGACCGCCTGACGGCGTTGGCGTAGGTTCGCTGATCCGGCGCCAGCGGGGTCTCGAGCAGCAGATCCGTGGTGCCGATCACGCCGGACAGCGGCGTGCGCATTTCGTGCGTGACGGGAGCGCCTTGATCGCCGGGTCCACGAGTTCGGGAGAAGCCGCCGCCCTTCGCTCCAGCCGACGGATCGCGCCTGCGATCGCCGCGGCCGGGCCGGACGATCCCGCGACCGCCTCATAGGCCTCGCTGAGGTCCTCGGCCGCTTTCTCGGCGCGCATCATCGCCTGGCGGCGGATCGAGAGATCCTCCTCCTCGCCGGCGAGC
>NZ_JBJKEX010000553.1:0-1199 GCF_045505405.1 Hansschlegelia beijingensis
GACCTGGTCGCGCAAAGCCCCGCCGGCCAGCCTATCCGCATCCTCGAGATCGGCGCCGGCTCCGGCGCCTTGACCCGCCGGCTCGCCCCGCTCGCACGCGATCCACGCGTGACCCTTGTGGTGACGGATCCGGACGCGACCGCCGCGGAGCGGCTGCGCTTCGCCTTCGCGGGCGAGCCTAACGTCACCGTCGAGCAGTTCGACCTGGCCGCCGACGGCGCGGATGTCGGCAGGTTCGACCTCGTGGTCGGCTCGCTCGGCTGGGGCGCCCCGGTGGCCGCGGCCGACGCCATGCGCCGGCTCGGCGCCCGGATCGCGGACGGCGGACGGCTCGTGCTGGCGGCTCTGGAGCCCACCCCGTTCCTGGACGTCGTGTTCGGCGTGCAGGCCGGGTGGTTCGAGCGCTCCGCCTCGCCGGAATTCCCGGTGGGCGGCGCGAGGTCCTCGGCGGACTGGATGGCCGACCTCGGCGACGCCCGGCTTCCTGATCAGGCGATCGCCCCGGTCGCGGGCGCTCGCTCGCCGATCTCGCTGGTGCTCGCCGCCAAGCGGCGGCGCGCGACCGCCGCAGTCGAAGCGGCCGCGCATGTCGCGCCGCTCGTGCTCGTGGCTGAAACGCCGGGCGCGGCTGAAGGGCTCTCGCTCGCGATCGCCCGTGCGATCGAGGGTCTCGGCCGACCGGTCACCGTGCATCAGGCGACCGCAGGCGCCGGGCGTTCAAACGGCAAGACCAATGGCCATGCTCATGCCGAGCAGGGCTGGGCCCCGGCGGCCGAGCTCGGGCTGCGGGCCCCCGCCAAGGGAGCGACCGGCGCTTCGGCCGATGTGATCGCGGTGTTCGACGCCGCTGAAGGCGCGCTTTCGGCGGCGACCGCCGACCGGGCGGGACGGCTGCTGTCGCTCGCTCGCTCAGTCCACGACGTCTCGGCCCGGCTCTGGGTGGTCGCGCCCGGCGCGCTCGCGGGCGGCCTCGGCGCCGGCGAGGATCGTCCGGAACAGGCCGCGCTGACCGGGTTCCTGCGCGTGGTGCGCAACGAGCTGCGCGGCGTGGACATCCGTCTGTTGGACGTGTCCTCGCAGCTGAGCCTGGACGACGCGGCGCGCGCCGTGGCGGCCGAGCTCGCCGCGCCCAAGGACGACGTCGAACTGGCGATCACGCCCGAGGGCGTGCTGGCCCCGCGGCTCCGGCCCGGCCTGCC
>NZ_JBJKEX010000554.1:0-1196 GCF_045505405.1 Hansschlegelia beijingensis
CAGCCGCCGCGGCCGTGGTGCCTGCCGCGGTGGTGGTCCCGCCGCCAGGAGCGCTCCCAGCCGGAGCGGCCCGGACGCTCCGAGTACCAGCGCCCGCCCCAGTAGTAGAAGCCGTCATCGTAGTAATAGGGGCGGCTGTCCCAATAACCGCCGATCGACAGGCCGGTGATCACCTCCGGCTCATACTCGTCGATGATCACCGTCGACCGGGAGGGCGCTCCGCCGGCGCGATCCAGATAGCTGGCGCTCGCAAAGCCGGTGCCCTGGGCGCCCATGCTGATCTCGCACCACGAGCCGGTGCAGCCGAGCACGTTCACGGCTTCGCCTTCCGGGAGGGTGTCGATCACCGGGTAGCTGGTGCCGGGGCCGGCGCGCACGTTCAGCGCCGTGGTGGCGATCGCGGTGTCGGCGTGCGCCGCCCCTGCCGTGGCGAGCAAGGCGCCGCCGGCCAGCAAAGTCCTTAACAGTGGGGTCATTGGCGTCGAACTCCTCAATTCCGAATGCGCCGTTCGCAGAGCTCCGTCCGCCCCGGCCGAAACGTCTTACGCGCGCTGGCGCCGAATGCGCGCGATCCGGTCTGCAAACGCACTATCCCGGTCATCCGTTCAAGTCCGCGCTAGCCTGTCCGCTTGACGACATAGCGCTCCGGCGCCGCGTCGGAAGCTCATCCGCCGGCGGAGGCGCCGATCGCCGGCGCGTCGAACACGTCCGAAAGCGCCCGCTCCGCGCCGGCGGAGAGGAAAGAGAGGTCGGGCCCGAGCGCGATCATCGGGAAGCCTCGCCGCACATAGTCGGATGCGATCGCCGGCGAGTTGGCGAACACCGCGACCGGCTTCCCCGCGCTTCGTCCGGCGACGAGCACCCGCCCGAGCGCTTCGACGACCTTCGGATGGCCGACGTCGATCGTCGCGCCCTGCGTCAGCGAGACGCTGAGGTCGTTCGGCCCGATCAACAGGCCGTCGACGCCCTCCGTCCGGGCGATCTCGTCGACATTCGAGAGCCCGCGCTCGGTCTCGATCATCGCGAGCGCCAGCGTCAGGTCGTTGGCGCTCGCGAGATAGCCGTCGCGGTCAAGGCCGAGCAGGGTCATGGCGCGGCTCGGCCCCCAGCTGCGGCGGCCGACCGGCGGGAATTTCACCGCGTCCACGAAGGCGCGGGCGTCGGCCGCGGTCTCGATCATCGGCGCGATCAGGCCG
>NZ_JBJKEX010000555.1:0-1192 GCF_045505405.1 Hansschlegelia beijingensis
ATCACTCGATGATGCTGGCGACGACGCCGGCGCCGACGGTTCGGCCGCCTTCGCGGATCGCGAAGCGCAGCTTCTCCTCCATCGCGATCGGCACGATCAGGTGCACCTCCATCGCGATGTTGTCGCCCGGCATCACCATCTCGGTGCCTTCGGGAAGATGCACCACCCCGGTCACGTCCGTCGTGCGGAAGTAGAACTGCGGGCGGTAGTTCGTGAAGAACGGCGTGTGGCGGCCGCCCTCCTCCTTCGTCAGGATGTAGGCCTCAGCCTTGAACTTGGTGTGCGGCTTGACCGAGCCCGGCTTGCACAGCACCTGGCCGCGCTCGACGTCCTCGCGCTTCGTGCCGCGCAGCAGCGCGCCGATGTTGTCGCCCGCCTGGCCCTGGTCGAGCAGCTTGCGGAACATCTCCACGCCCGTCACCGTCGTCTTCACCGTCGGGCGGATGCCGACGATCTCGACTTCCTCGCCGACCTTGACGATGCCGCGCTCGACGCGACCCGTCACCACCGTGCCGCGGCCCGAGATCGAGAACACGTCCTCGACAGGCATCAGGAACGGCTGGTCGACCGGACGCTCCGGCTGCGGGATGTAGGCGTCGACCGCCTTCATCAGCTCGAGGATCGCGTCATGGCCGAGCTTCGGATCGCCGTTCTCCAGCGCCACCAGCGCCGAGCCCTTGATGATCGGAATGTCGTCGCCCGGGAAGTCGTACTTCGACAGCAGCTCGCGAACCTCGAGCTCGACGAGCTCCAGGAGCTCGGCGTCGTCGACCATGTCGCACTTGTTCAGGAACACCACCAGCGCCGGAACGCCGACCTGGCGGGCCAGAAGGATGTGCTCGCGGGTCTGCGGCATCGGGCCGTCAGCGGCCGAAACCACCAGGATCGCGCCGTCCATCTGCGCCGCGCCGGTGATCATGTTCTTCACATAGTCGGCGTGCCCGGGGCAGTCGACATGCGCGTAGTGACGGTTCTCGGTCTCGTACTCGACATGAGCCGTCGAGATCGTGATGCCGCGCGCCTTCTCCTCGGGAGCCTTGTCGATCTGGTCATACGCCGTGAACGTCGCGCCGCCCGTCTCGGCAAGGATCTTCGTGATCGCAGCCGTCAGGGACGTCTTGCCATGGTCGACATGGCCAATCGTCCCGATGTTGCAATGCGGCTTCGTCCGCGCGAACTTTTCCTTGGCCAT
>NZ_JBJKEX010000055.1:0-13976 GCF_045505405.1 Hansschlegelia beijingensis
CGCGGCCGCGCTGGAGGCCGCGTTCGACGCTGCGGCCGGAAAGCGCGAGGCGCGCGACGCGCGGCTGATCTCGATCCGGGGCGCGCGCGAGCACAACCTCAAGAACGTCGACCTCGACATTCCGCGCGACCGTCTCGTCGTGTTCACGGGCCTGTCCGGCTCGGGAAAGTCGTCGCTCGCCTTCGACACGATCTACGCCGAGGGCCAGCGGCGCTATGTCGAGAGCCTGTCCGCCTATGCGCGCCAGTTCCTCGAGATGATGCAGAAGCCCGACGTCGACCAGATCGACGGCCTGTCGCCCGCCATCTCGATCGAGCAGAAGACGACCTCGAAGAACCCGCGCTCGACGGTCGGCACCGTCACCGAGATCTATGACTACATGCGCCTGCTGTGGGCGCGGGTCGGCATCCCCTATTCGCCCGCGACCGGCCTGCCGATCGAGAGCCAGACCGTCAGCCAGATGGTGGACCGGCTCAAGGAGCTGCCGGAAGGCTCGCGGCTCTACCTCCTCGCGCCGGTGGTGCGCGGCCGCAAGGGCGAGTACCGCAAGGAGATCGCCGAGTTCCAGAAGAAGGGCTTTCAGCGCCTCAAGATCGACGGCGTCTTCTACGAGATCGCGGACGCGCCGGCGCTCGACAAGAAGCTGAAGCACGACATCGACGTCGTGGTGGACCGCGTGGTGATCCGCGGCGAGATCGCGAGCCGCCTCGCCGACAGTCTGGAGACGGCGCTGGGGCTCGCGGACGGCATCGCCATCGCGGAGTTCGCGGACCAGACGGACGAGAATGGCGAGGCCCGTCGGCTGACCTTCTCCGAGAAGTTCGCCTGCCCGGTCTCCGGCTTCACCATCGCGGAGATCGAGCCGCGGCTGTTCTCCTTCAACAACCCGTTCGGCGCCTGCCCGGCCTGCGACGGCCTCGGGACCGAGCTCAGCGTCGATCCCAACCTCGTCGTGCCCGAGGGCGGCATCTCGCTTCGCAAGGGCGCCATCGCGCCATGGGCGCGCTCCACCTCGCCCTATTACATCCAGACGCTCGACGCTCTCGCCAAGCACTATGGCTTCTCGCTGACCAAGCCGTGGGCCGACCTGCCCGAGAAGGCGCGCAACGTCATCCTCTATGGTTCCGGCGACGAGAAGGTGCGCTTCGTCTATGACGACGGCCTGCGCTCCTACGAGACGGTGAAGACCTTCGAGGGCGTGGTTCGCAATCTCGAGCGCCGCTGGAAGGAGACCGACAGCGACTGGGCGCGCGAGGAGATCGGGCGCTACATGTCCGAGGTCCCCTGCCTCGTCTGCGAGGGCTACCGGCTGAAGCCGGAGGCGCTCGCGGTGCGGATCGGCGACAGCCATATCGGCCAGGCCTCGCAGCTGTCGGTGAAAGCGGCGCACGCCTGGTTCGGGGACCTGCCGAACCGGCTCACGGACAAGCAGAACGAGATCGCCTACCGGATCCTCAAGGAGATCCGTGACCGGCTGCGGTTTCTTGTCGACGTCGGGCTCGATTACCTGACGCTCGCCCGCGGCTCCGGCTCCCTGTCCGGCGGCGAGAGCCAGCGCATCCGGCTGGCGAGCCAGATCGGCTCGGGGCTCACCGGCGTGCTCTACGTGCTCGACGAACCCTCCATCGGCCTGCACCAGCGAGACAATGAGCGGCTGCTCGGCACGCTGGAGCGGCTGCGCGACCTCGGCAACACGGTCATCGTGGTCGAGCATGACGAGGACGCGATCCGTCTCGCCGACTACGTGGTCGACGTCGGCCCCGGCGCCGGCGTCCATGGCGGCCGGATCGTCGCTTCGGGCACGCCCGACCAGGTGATGTCGAACCCGGACAGCCTGACCGGGCAGTACCTCACCGGCGAGCGCATGGTGCCGACGCCGCCGCGCCGCCGGCCCTTCGACAAGAAGAAGACCCTCAAGGTCATCGGCGCCCGCGCCAACAACCTGAAGGACGTGACGGCCGAGATTCCGCTCGGGACCTTCACCTGCGTGACCGGCGTCTCTGGCGGCGGCAAGTCCACCCTGCTGATCGACACCGTGTTCAAGGCGGCGGCGCGCAAGCTCAACGGCGCCAACGAGAACCCGGGGGCGCATGAGCGGATCGAGGGCTTCGAGGCGCTCGACAAGGTCATCGACATCGACCAGTCGCCGATCGGCCGCACGCCGCGCTCCAATCCCGCGACCTACACGGGCGCCTTCACGCCGATCCGAGACTGGTTCGCCGGCCTGCCGGAAGCCAAGGCGCGCGGCTACAAGCCCGGCCGCTTCTCGTTCAACGTCAAGGGCGGCCGTTGCGAGGCCTGCCAGGGCGACGGCGTCATCAAGATCGAGATGCACTTCCTCCCGGACGTCTACGTCACCTGCGACGTCTGCAAGGGCAAGCGCTACGACCGCGAGACGCTGGAGGTGACCTACAAGAACAAGTCGATCGCCGACGTGCTCGACATGACGGTCGACGAGGCGGTCGTGTTCTTCAAGGCGGTGCCGTCGATCCGCGAGAAAATGGAGACGCTGGCGCGGGTCGGGCTCGGCTATGTGAAGGTCGGCCAGCAGGCCACCACGCTTTCGGGCGGCGAGGCGCAGCGCGTGAAGCTGTCGAAGGAGCTGTCGCGTCGGGCCACCGGGCGAACGCTCTACATCCTCGACGAGCCGACCACCGGCCTGCATTTCCACGACGTGGCGAAGCTGCTCGAGGTGCTGCATGAGCTCGTGGACCAGGGCAACACGGTCGCGGTGATCGAGCACAATCTCGAGGTCATCAAGACCGCGGACTGGATCATCGACATGGGTCCCGAAGGCGGCGACGGCGGCGGCCAGGTCGTGGCGACCGGAACGCCGGAGCAGATCGCCAAGGCCAAGGGCAGCCACACCGGCCGCTTTCTCGCCGACGTGTTGAAGCGCCGCCCGCTCAGGCCGGCGATGAAGGACGCGGCGGAGTAATTCCTGGGCAGAGCCGTTTTCTGGGCGCCGCCGCAAGTTTTACGGTCGGCGCAAAGCTCATCCGGAACTTCCTCTATATTTCCTCACCGAGCCCATGACTGGCGCGCAGTGCAGCACTGTGCGTCCAGTTCTTCTGCATCGAGCCCCGGCTCCCTACTTCGTCGCTCCAACGCACCCTCATCGGGCCGGCGAGCCGCATTTCGCGTGCTCCCGCCCAGGACCTTTGGACGACCGAAATGCTGTTCTGGACCTTCCTCCTCAAGCGCTACCGGACCTGGAGGAGCTATCGCGCGACGTTCGCGAAGCTCGCCAGCCTCGACGGCCGCACGCTGGCCGACATCAACGTAGCGCGCAGCGAGATCCCGCTCGTGGCGCGGCGGGCGGCCCTCGCCTCTTCCTGATCCCGGCTTCCTGATCCCGGCTTCTCTGCGGATCGGCGCGTCGCGGGCCTCCGGAGCCTGTTTGCCCGTCGGCGCGCCGTTGCCCGCGCCCGGCGCGCCCACTACGGTCGCGCGATGATCGACACCCCCGACAACGCACCCGTCCACGTCATCGGCGGCGGCCTCGCCGGCAGCGAGGCCGCCTGGCAACTGGCGCAGGCTGGCGTCCGCGTCGTGCTGCACGAGATGCGGCCGCAACGCTCCACCGAGGCGCATCAGACCGACTCGCTCGCCGAGCTCGTCTGCTCGAACTCGTTCCGCTCGGACGACGCCGAGCAGAACGCCGTGGGCCTCCTGCACCAGGAGATGCGCGCGCTCGGTTCGCTGATCATGCGCTCGGCGGACGCCAACCAGGTCCCGGCCGGCGGCGCTCTCGCGGTGGACCGCGACGGCTTCGCGGCCGCGGTCTCGGCCGCGCTTGAAGAACACCCCCTGGTGGAGATCCGGCGCGAGGAAGTCGCGGGCCTGCCGCCCGCCGAATGGGACAGCGTGATCGTCGCCACCGGCCCGCTCACCTCCGATCCGCTCGCGCAGGCCATCGCGAAGCTCACCGGCGAAGATGAACTCGCGTTCTTCGATGCGATCGCCCCGATCGTTCACGCCGAGACGATCGACATGAACGTCGCCTGGAGGCAGTCGCGCTACGACAAGGTCGGGCCCGGCGGGACGGGCGCGGACTACCTCAATTGCCCCATGACGCGGGAGCAGTATGAGGGCTTCGTCGCGGGGCTGGTCGCGGGCGAGAAGGTCTCGTTCAAGCAATGGGAGGCCTCGACCCCCTATTTCGACGGCTGCCTGCCGATCGAGGTCATGGCCGAGCGCGGACCCGAAACGCTGCGCCACGGCCCCATGAAGCCGATGGGCCTCACCAACGCGCACAAGCCGGACGAGAAGCCCTATGCGGTGGTCCAGCTCCGCCAGGACAACGCGCTCGGTACGCTGTTCAACATGGTGGGTTTCCAGACGAAGCTCCGCCACGCCGAACAGGTGCGGCTGTTCCGCACCATTCCGGGACTCGAGCGGGCGGAGTTCGCCCGGCTCGGCGGGCTGCATCGCAACACCTATCTGAACAGCCCGAAGCTGCTCGACCGTTCGCTTCGGTTGAAGGCCGAGCCGCGGCTGCGCTTCGCCGGGCAGATGACGGGCTGCGAGGGTTACGTGGAGAGCGCCGCCATCGGCCTTCTCGCCGGCCGTTTCGCGGCGGCCGACCGGCTCGGCGACAGCGTCACGGCGCCGCCTGCGACCACGGCGCTCGGCGCGCTGCTCGGCCATGTCACCGGGGGCCATCTCTCGGTCGAGGGCGAAGGCCCGAAGAGCTATCAGCCCATGAACGTGAACTTCGGCCTGTTCCCGCCGATCGAGGGGCCGCTTCGCAGCGCCGACGGCTCGCGCCCCCGCGGCGCCGCCAAGGCGCAGGCGAAGAAGCGCATGTTCACCGACCGGGCCCGCGTCGATCTCGCGCGCTGGCTGTCCGGCGACACGACGCCCGCCGCAGAGGCCGCCGAATGAGCGAGACCATCGAGGATCTGGTGCTGCGGCTCGCGACCGAGCGGGGCGCCGGCAAGACGATCAGCCCCGCCGAAGCCGCCAAGGCCGCAGCCGAACAGCGCGGCGAAGAGGATTGGCAAGGCCGGCTCGGCGGCGTGAAGGCCGCGGCGACGCGGCTGGCGCGACGCGGCCGGCTGGCGATCTACCGCAAGGGAAAGCCGGTCGATCCGGAAACCTTCAAGGGCGTCTATCGCATCGGCCTGCCGCCTGCGAGCGACGGCGACGAGCCGGAGCAGTTGGAGTCTCCCGCCACGACGCCGGTCGGAGACGACGGCGTAACCGATCCGCCGACGGAGGCGTAGACAGGGGCAGTCCGATCGCTCTCGCGAGGCGCCCATGCCGAACCGCCGCCAGATCCTGCTTTCCGCCGCCGCGGCGGCGCTGATCCCGTCCCTGGCGGACGCGGCGAGCATGCAGCGCTACGCCAATGTGAACTTCGAGGACGCGGTGGCCGCGGGGGGCCCCGTGGTCGCGCATATCGACGCCGACTGGTGCCCGACCTGCCGGGCCCAGCGACCCGCTCTGGCGAAGCTTCTGGACGACGGCCGGTTTGCGGCGTTCCGCGCCTTCCAGGTCGATTACGACACCGAGAAGAAAGCGATGCGCGCGCTGAACGCGCCCGACCGCAGCACGATCATCGTGTTCAGGGGCGGACGGGAGGTGGCGCGCTCCGTGGGAGCCACCGACAAGGCGGCGATCGAGGCCCTGCTGGCGCAGGGACTGTGACGCCTGCTCACACCACCATCTGGTTGCCGAGCTCGACCACGCGGCCGGCCGGGATCCGGAAGTATTCGGTCGCGTCATAGGACTGGCGGACCAGGAAGATAAAGACGTGGTCCTGCCAGAGCGGCATGCCCACGCTTGCCGATGCCCGGAACGATCGACGCCCGACGAAGAACGACGTCTTCATCATGTCGAACGGCAGGCCGTGCTCCTTGGCGAGCGACAGCGCCCGCGGCAGGTTCGGGTCCTCCATGAAGCCGTAGCTTAGCTCCAGCGTCGAGAAATCCTCCGACACCCGCGTCAGGCTGATCCGCTCTTCCGGCGGCGCCACCGGCTGGTTCAGCGTGTGCACGGTGACGATGACGTTCCGCTCGTGCAGCACCTTGTTGTGCTTGAGGTTGTGCAGCAGCGCCGGCGGCGTGATGCCGGGCGACGACGTGAGATACATCGCCGTGCCCTTCACGCGGGTCGCCGAGCTCGTCGACATTGACCGCGCGAACTCGCCGATCGGTATCGCTTCGTGCTCGATCCGGCCCTGCACGTAGCGGGTGCCGCGGATCCAGGTCCACATCACGACGACGCCGACGAGGCCCAGCATCAGCGGTATGTAGCCGCCGTCCTTGATCTTCAGCAGGTTGGCGCTGAGGAAGGCGGCGTCGGTCATCACCAGCGGCGCCATGATCAGCAGCGCGACCGGCCAGCCGAGCTTCCAGGCCTTGGCGATCACCACCACGGCGAGGATCGTGGTCATGATCATCGTGCCGATCACGGAAAGGCCGTAGGCCGCGGCGAGCCGGCTCGAGGTCTGGAAGGTGATCACCAGGAACAGCACGCAGGCGAGCATCAGCCAGTTCACCTTGGGCATGTAGATCTGCCCGTGCTGGGTCTCGGAGGTGTGCTGGACCTCGAGATGCGGCAGCAGGCCGAGCTGCATGCCCTGGCGCGTCAGAGAATAGGCCCCGGAGATGTTTGCCTGGCTCGCGACCACCGTGGCCAGACAGGAGAACAGCACCAGCGGCAGCCGCAGCCATTCCGGCGCGAGCAGAAAGAACAGGTTGCTGATCGCGTCCGGCTGCGTCGTCGCGAGCGCGGCCTGGCCGAGATAGTTCATCACCAGCGCCGGGAGCACGAGACCGAGCCACGCCGTGCGGATCGGCCCGCGGCCGAAATGGCCCATGTCGGCGTAGAGCGCCTCCGCGCCGGTCACGGCGAGGAATGTCGCGCCCAGCACCACGAAGCCGAGAAAGCCGTGTTCGAACAGGAACAGGAGCGCGTGGTAGGGATTGAGCGCCGCGAGCACGCTGGGCGCGTCGAACACGTGGTAGAGCCCGAGCCCGAACAGCGACAGGAACCAGACCACCATCAGCGGGCCGAACAGCGCCGCCACCCGGCCCGTGCCGTAGGATTGCGCGGCGAACAGGCCGATGATGATCGCGATCGTCATCGGCAGCACATACGGGCCGAGCGCCGGAGCCGCGACGTTCAGGCCCTCGGTCGCGGAAAGCACCGAGACCGCCGGGGTGATCACCGCGTCGCCGTAGAACAGGGCCGCGCCGACGACGCCCAGCGCCAGCACCATGTTGGAGCGCCTGCCGAGAGCGTTTCGCGCCAGCGCCATCAGCGAGAGCGTGCCGCCCTCCCCGTGGTTGTCGGCGCGCAGCAGGATGATGACGTATTTCAGCGTCACCACCACGATCAGCGACCAGATCAGCAGCGAGGCGACGCCGACGATCTCCTCCGCGTTCGGCACGCGCCCGAGATGGAGCAGCGACTCCCGCATCGCATAGAGCGGGCTCGTCCCGATGTCGCCATAGACGACGCCGACGCTGCCGATCGTCAGGGTCCAGAAGCCGTGGCGCTTTCCCTTGACCGCCACGCCTTGCGTGGCGCTTGCGCCGTGTGTCCCGCTCGCCCCGGCGGTCTGGCCGTCATAGGCCTGGCTCGAGGCCACGCTTTGCGAGGCCGCGCCTTCGTCGGAGCTTGTCGTCATCGTGACCCTTGAGCCGCGTCCACGGCGGAGCGTTGCGCCGCACAATCTACGGCACGTTGGCATATCTGTGAGTGATCAGGGGCGGGGCAACGGGCCGCTCACATAGCCCAACAGCCAATAGGTCACAAGGCCGACCCATTCCCGCACCGCCACGTCCACGCGGCTGAGCCCGGCGCTCACCGACCGGAAGGGCCGCAGGGCGTCCTCCGATCCGCGGGTCCGGAAGTCCACCGGCCAGGCCTCGACCTGCAGCCCCACGGCGCGGAAACAGCCCATGGAGCGCGGCATGTGGTAGGCGGATGTCACCAGCAGCCATCGGTCCCCGGGGCGCGGGTCGATCAGTTCGCGCGTGAAGCGCGCGTTCTCGATCGTGTTCCGGGACCGGTCCTCGAGCAGGATCCGTTCCGGATCGACGCCGAAGCTCTGCAGCAGCCTCGAGGCGAGATCAGCCTCGGTGGCGCCGCCGAACAGCATCGTGCCCGAACCTCCGGAGAACACGATCCGGGCCTGCGGCCAGCGTCGGGCGAGCTCGGCGATCTCCGTGAGCCGTCCCGCCGCCTTGGTCAGCGCGATCTCCCCGCGGGACGCCGCCACCACCGTGTCGAACGAGCCGCCGAGAACGATGAACCCCGTCGGCGTCGGATCGTCCGATGCGCGCGGAAAACGTTCCTCGAGCGGAATGAGAAGCAGGTTGCCGAGCGGCGACAGCCCCGCGATCGCCAGCGACAGGATCGCCGCGCCCATCAGGGCGGAGCCGAACCCGCGGGCTCCCAGCAAAGCCGCGAGCCCGCCGGCGAGGCCGGCCATCACCGCAAGGTTTGAAGGCGTCGCGAGAAAGCCCATAACCTTGGACAGAACGAAGAACATGAGGGCCTGCCCATCTTGCGGCTCTGCGATCGACTCGACGCTTTCCCGATGAAAGCGCGGTTACGAGGACGGCTCCAGAGCTCCGCGCCGCGAAAGGTTGCGTCGGTTGCCAGCCACCCTCGCCGAGTGTTTCGAGCGCAAGACGAACGATCTCGCCGCCGTTCGGCTGCTCGCTGCGACCACCGTGCTCTACTACCACGCCTGGATCGTCACCACGCCCGGAATCAAGACGGCGGACTTCTTCCATATCTTCGGCTTCTCGCCGGACTTCCAGGGTGTGCACGCCTTCTTCATCCTGTCGGGCATGCTGCTGACGCGTAGCCTGATGCGGCGACAGGACCCGATCCGTTTCATCGTCTCGCGCCTGATCCGCTATCTGCCGCCGATCTTCGTCGCCGCGCTGTTCGCGACGATCGTGGTGGGGCCGCTGGTCACCACGGAGCCGCTTCGCGACTATTTCAGCGCGGACCTCCTCCGGTTCATTCTGGTGGTGACAACCCTCTACGACGTCAACGCCACGCTGCCGGGCGTTTTCATGGAGAGCCCCCAGCCGGGCATTCTCTTCGTCCCGCTCTGGACGGTGCACTATCAGCTGGTCTTTGAGGTGGCGCTCGTGGCCATCTGGGCCGTCCGCCTGATGCGCTGGCGCCGCCTCGCGCTGGCGGCGCTCGCGCTTACCGCGGTGGTCAACCTGGGGTGGTTCTGGAACGGGGAGAGCTACGCCTATCTGGGCTCGCTCCACCACATGGTGCGGTTCTCCACCGCCTTCGGCATCGGCGTGGTGCTCTCGCTCTATGCCGACCGGGTGCCGGTGTCGAACCGGATCCTCCTCGTGATCGCCGTGCTGGCCGCGCCGCTGGCCTACTCGCACGTGGCGGCGCTCGCGGGCATGATCCTGATCGCCTACGCGATCCTGTGCATCGGATTTCTCGGCGGCCGCCTCACCGCCGCGCTCGCCCGGCTCGGGGCCTGGTCCTACGGGTTCTATATCTGGGGCTACATGATCGAGCAGTTCGTCGCCGACGCCGCGCCCGAATGGTCCGCGATCCAGGTCTTCCTCGTAGCCCTCCCGCTCTCGCTCGCGGCGGGCGCCCTGTCATCGAAATATGTGGAGCGGCCGCTCGGCCAGTTCGTCAGCCCGCTCACCGCAGCGATCCGGCGCCGCCTCGCCATCGCCTGACGGAAAGCGAGGCTTCGGTCGCACTGTGCGCGCTGAGGCTCAGTTGATCGGCCCTCGCAGGGCGACCCAGCCGCCCTTCATGCGCGCCCCGAAAAAGCGGCGGGAGCCGGACGTGCGGTTAGCCCTCAGTTGCCGGTGGAGGCGAACCGGCGCCAGTCGTTCGGCCCGCCGACGAAGACGTTCTGGTCGACGTTCCCGGTGATCCCCGGAACTCGCCCTGTGGCCGTGTGCTGCCACATGGCAAAGCTGCGCGAGCCGTATTTCAGCGAAGGATGGCCGGCCACGCTGCGAAGCCAGAAATGGTGCTGCGGAAAGGCGGCGACCAGCGCGTCGCGGTGGAAGTCGACGCTGGTGTAGATCATCGGCCGCTTGCCGTAGTGCCGCTCGACGATGCGCAGGAAGCTCGCCATCTCGCGGTGGATCTCGGCGACCGGCGGCCGGCGCTTGCAACTCGGAGAGTGCGGGTTCCACTCCATGTCGAGCACCGGCGGCAGGGCGTCCGGATCGGCAGGCACGTTGCGGATGAACCAGGCGGCCTGTTCGGCGCCGGTGCGGCAGAAATAGTAGAAGTGGTAGGCGCCCCGCGGGACGCCGGCGGCCTTCGCCGCCGCCCAGTTTTCGGCGAAGCGATCATCGACGCGGTCGCCGCCCTCGGTCGCCTTCACATAGGCGAAGGAGACGCCGGACGCCCGAACCGTCGCCCAGTCGATCGTGCCCTGGTACTTGGAGACGTCGATGCCCTTGATGCCGTGGTCGTCAGGCGTGGTGACGACGCCCGACAGCGGAGAGGACAACCCGGTCGCGGTGTCGACACTGGTGGTCAGCCGCGTCGGCTGAATGTCGACGTCGCCGCTCACCGAAGAGCAGGCGCCCAGCCCCATCACGGCGAGCGCCGCGATCGCGACGCCCAAGCCGCGCAAGCGCGCGGCGCGTCCCCCGTTCACTCGCATGGCCCCGATCGCTCCCCGTTGGCGGAGGTATCTTAGTCCGATCGCGACCCTGCGCTGTTCACGGACGCGTGAACGGCGTGTGGTTCAGCACGCGCTGCTGGACCTCGGCCGCAGCGACACGCTGCGAGGCGCGGGTGTCCTTCGTTCCGTCGACCAGCGTGACCATACCGACGAGCAGGCCGCCGAATACGAGACATCCCGCAAGGCGTCCAATCATCGGGTCAATCATCGCGGGGCACTCCAGTGACTGTCGGATCACGCGAAGCGTAAATCTCGAAAGGTGGCGAAAGCGTTAACACTCCGCTCACCATGTTTCACGCCCCGATCCCTATTCCGAACCACCAGGTCGCGAGCCCGAGGAAGGAAAAGAACCCGACGGTGTCGGTGACTGTCGTGAGGAACACGCCGGACGCCACGGCCGGGTCGGCCTTCAACTTGTCCAGCGTGAGCGGGATCAGAATCCCGAAAAGGCCGGCGCAGACGAAATTGGTCACCATCGCCGCGCCGATGATCAGGCCGAGTTGCGCGTTCTGGAACCAGGCGCCCGCGAAGGCGCCGACCAGAACGGCAAGGATGACGCCGTTCACGAGGCCGACCAGCGTCTCGCGGCGGACGAGCCGCCGGGCGTTGTGGCTGCCCAGGTCGCGCGTGGCCAGGGCGCGCACCGCCACCGTCATCGTCTGTGTGCCGGCGTTGCCGCCCATGGAGGCGACGATCGGCATCAGCACCGCGAGCGCGACCATCTGCTGGATCGTGCCTTCGAACAGGCCGATCACGCTGGCCGAGACGAAAGCGGTGGCCAGGTTGATGAGCAGCCAGAAGATGCGGCTTCGCGCGGTGTAGAGCACCGGGTCGGAGATTTCCTCGTCGCCCGTGACGCCGCCAAGCGCGCGGAGATCCTCGTCGGCTTCCTCCTCGATGACGTCGAGGATGTCGTCGACCATGAGGACGCCGACCAGCCGTCCGGCGTCGTCGACGACCGCGGCCGAGACCAGGTTGTAGCGCTCGAACATGCGCGCCGCCTGTTCCTGGTCTTCCGTCGCGCGGATCGTGCGCGGATTCTCCTCCAGAATTTCCGAGAGCAGCCGGCTGCGGCGCGTCCGCAGCAGGCGATCCAGCGGCACCGAGCCCAGCAGCTTGTGCGCGGGATCGACGACGAAGATCTCGTAGAAGGTGTCAGGCAGGCCGTCGGTGTCGGCGATGTAGTCGATGGCGTGTCCGACGGTCCAGAACGGAGGCGCCGCCACGAACTCGGTCTGCATCCGCCTGCCGGCGGAATCTTCCGGGTAGTCCAGGCTGCGGGTCAGCGCGACGCGGTCGAGCGCCGGCATCTGCGCGAGGATCCTCGCGCGGTCGGCCTCGTCGAGGTCCTCCAGGATGTAGACGGCGTCGTCGGAGTCGAGCTCCCGCATGCCCTTCGCGACGGTCTCGGGCGGCAGCTCCTCGAGGAGCTGGATACGCACCGTCTCGTCGATCTCGGTCAGCGCCGCGAAATCGAAGTCCTTGCCGAGAAGTTCGATCAGCTTCGGCCGGTCGTCGGGTCCGAGCGTCTCGATCAGGTCGCCCAGATCCGATTCGTGGAGGCGCCCCGAAAGCTCGCGGACCCGCGCAGCGTCATTCGCCGAGATCGCCTCGGCGACCTCTTCGACGAATCCCGAGGCGAGTCGCCCGTCCTCGTCCCGGATCTCCGGCTCGAGCTCGCTCGTCGCGTCGCGCGGATCGGCGTCAGCGGTCATGCGCCCTCGGCGGGTTCGGGATGGAAGCGGCAGCGCGCTCGCGGTGTAGGTCGTCCGGCGCCGCGCCGCAACTCAGGCGCCAGCCGCGTGGGAGCTCAAGAACGTCTGGAGCTGTAGGCCCTCGCGGGCCTCTTGGCCTCGCGCGGCTATGCGCGGCGCAAACGAAAACGGCCCGCTCGAAGGCGGGCCGTTTTTTCGATCGGAGGTCCGGGGGTCCGACTGTGTCGGGGCCTCCGGCGATCTTCAGTACAGTTCAGTTGGTGCGGTCGAGAAGACTCGAACTTCCACGGGTTGCCCCACAGCGACCTCAACGCTGCGCGTCTACCAGTTCCGCCACGACCGCGGCGGCGTGCTGATAACAAATCGATCTCCGGACCACAAGCGGCTTCGGCGGCTCTCAGGCTGCGACGTCCGGCAGCCCCTCCGCAGGCTCGCGCTCCGTGCGTCCCCGCTCGTCGCGCAGCAGCATGCTGGTGATCTCGACGCCGATGCGGTCGCCGCTGACGAACACAGCGCCTCTGGCGATCGGATGGTCGTTGGCCAGCAGCGTCACGGCGTCGTCCTCGCCGGCCTGCAGCTCGATGACGGCGCCGCGCCCCATCCGCAGCAATTGGTGGATGGGCATGGTGGTGGCGCCCAGCACCACCGAAATCTCGAGGTTGACCTTGCTGATCGGTGGCACGAAACGTCGTCTCCGCCTGCGCGGCCGTATCCGCGCCCAGCCGATCACGCCACGGACGTGGTTAACGCATGGTTGATCCCGCGCTTCCGAGACGACGCGATTCGCTCGCGGGCGGCTTCCTGACGGAGGCACCGGCCGCCCCTGTGGCGTGGCGCGTCACCGACGGGCTCACCGGCTACGAGGAAGCCATGGCCGCCATGGAGGCGCGCGCGGCGGAGATCGCGGACGGGCGAGCGCCCGAACTGGTCTGGCTGCTCGAACATCCCCCGCTCTACACGGCCGGCACGAGCGCGCAGGCGGCGGATCTGACGCAGCCGGACCTGCTGCCGGTATTCGCGACCGGTCGCGGCGGCCAGTACACCTATCACGGGCCAGGACAGCGGGTGGCCTACGCGATGCTCGACCTCCGGCGCCGCGCGCCGGACCTCCGCCGTTACGTGGCCGCGCTCGAAGCGTGGCTGATCGCCACGCTCGATCGTTTCGGCGTCGCGGGCGAGCGCCGCGAGGACCGGGTCGGCGTGTGGGTGCGCCGTCCGGACCGAGCACGCGACGCGGAGGACAAGATCGCGGCGATCGGCGTGCGGGTGAGGCGCTGGGTCACGCTCCATGGCGTCAGCCTCAACGTCGAGCCGGACCTGTCGCACTACGCCGGCATCGTGCCCTGCGGCGTCCGCGACCATGGCGTCACGAGTCTCGCCGACCTAGGCCGAATCGTCTCGATGGCGGAGGTCGACATGGCTCTGCGGGAGACGTTCGAGGAGATCTTCGGGCCGACCGCCGACGACCGCTGAGCTCGCCTAGGCGTCGTCCGCGACATGGACGCCGTCATGGCCGGCCACGTCCGAGGCGTCGGCGGTCGGCCCGAAGATCTCCTCGAACGTCTCCCGCAGAGCCATGTCGACCTCCGCCATCGAGACGATTC
>NZ_JBJKEX010000556.1:0-1186 GCF_045505405.1 Hansschlegelia beijingensis
GGCGAAGCTGGTCCCGACGCCGAGCCCGATCCCAGCCTAATAGCCCAACGCTTCGCTCGCCCCCGCCCTGCGATCAGTTCGAGCCGTGGGTGACGCCTTCCCAACAGCGGACTTCTTCAACACAATCCGCCAAGAGCGGACGTTAGGTGCTGGCTGAGAAGGGCGAGCTAAGGCGACCGCTCTTGGGAAGGTAGGCTCGCCTGAAAAACAGCCCCTTAGCGTTCAAGTCTGCGGACCGCAGTTGCAGCGGGTGATCGAAGGAAGCATGCGTTGACCTTAACTCGGAAACCTGAGCTAGACTGCGATTAATTTCAAACGCGGCCCAATCGACGGCGATCGCCCATGAGCAACAAAGGCACAACCCCCAAATCGGCTCGTAACGAAGCCGAGATATTCGACGATCTGCGAGAGCTTTGCTGTTCCACAGGATATATTCACGCCATCGCATACTTCTGTTGGCGCGACAACCTTATACAATTCGCTGGCGATCAAATCACCTGCGGCGATATCCAGCATCAACACTCCCATGAACGACTTCTTACGTCCGAAATTTCGACACTTATAGGCCTAATGGCGAAGGGGGACATCAACATGAGCATCCCGCCGCCAAAAACCTTTCAATACTACGTCAAGCGGTCAGAGGAACTGCTGCATGAAATGCACATTAGCCTCCAGAAGCCCTGGCTGGCTGCGTTTGAAGCAATGGCGGGCAATTCAAGCAAAGCGAGTAAACTCGACCTCTTTGGTACCGCTGACGGACTGAGAGAGCCCATCTTCTACAGCGGTGAGTCGGCCTACAATTTTCAGTATGAAGAATTATCGCCTCGAAAATACAGAGCGGACGACGACTGGCTTAGATCGCATGCCGGGTTCTCGATTGACGAGGCCTGTGTCGTTGTTAGATGTATCGGCAGTTTACAGATAAGGAACCTACTAAATCTCCGCGAGGAGATGCTTAAGATCCACCCAGATTATTGGACCTTCCTTCCGGGCTTCGTGTTTTCTGTTCAAGATTTAGCGGGACAGACGGGCATATCTTCGAAAAAAATAGAGCGCGTTCTAGGGCCCGGACCCATTAAGGGGTTTGCAGATCGAGCGAAGCGTGATTCAGAGGCGTCCTCGAGGGAGAACGCCGATGGGATCGGACTGCTTCTGGCTGACGGACGAGCAGTTCGCGCGTCTTGAG
>NZ_JBJKEX010000557.1:0-1186 GCF_045505405.1 Hansschlegelia beijingensis
CCGCCGGCGCGACCGTGCAGCGCGGCCCCGACCCGATCGCGAAGCTGAAGGCGGTGAAGAACGCCGCCGAGATCGCGGGCGCCCGCGCCGCCCATCTGCGCGACGCCGCGGCCCTGTGCCGCTTCCTGTGCTGGCTCGACCGTGAGGCGCCCAGCGGCGCGCTGGACGAGATCGGCTGCGCGGAGGCGCTGGAGACCTTCCGGCGCGAGACCGGAAAGTTGAAGGAGATCTCGTTCGACTCGATCTCGGCCGCCGGCCCCAACGCCGCGCTGCCGCATTATCGCGTGACGCGCGCCACCAACCGGAAGCTCACCCCCGGCTTCTACCTGATCGACTCCGGCGCGCAGTATCAGGACGGCACCACCGACGTCACCCGGACGGTGGTGATCGGGGCCGCGACCGACGAGATGAAGGACCGCTTCACGCGCGTCCTTCGCGGCCACATCGCGATCTCGACCGCGGTGTTCCCGAAGGGCGTCAGCGGCGCGCAGATCGACGCCTTCGCGCGCCGGCCGCTCTGGGAGGCGGGGCTCGACTTCGACCATGGCACCGGCCACGGCGTCGGCTCGTATCTCTCCGTCCATGAGGGGCCGCAGCGCATCTCGAAACTCGGGACGGTCCCGCTCGAGCCGGGCATGATCCTGTCCAACGAGCCCGGCTACTACCGGGAGGGCCATTACGGCATCCGCACAGAGACCCTGGTGCTGGTGGAGAAGCGCGCGATCCCCGGCGCCGAGCGCGAGATGTACGGCTTCGAGACGCTGACGCTCGCCCCGATCGACCGCCGCGCGATCGAGCCGGCGCTGCTGACGACAGGCGAGCGCGCCTGGCTCGACGGGTACCACGCCCGGGTGCTCGCCGAGGTCGGGCCGCTGGTCGACGCCGAGACGCGCGCGTGGCTGGAACGGGCCTGCGCGCCCCTGTAAGGCGGTCGCTCCGTCGTCATCCTCCGGCTTGACCGGAGGATCCCGGCAGGAGGCGAGCCCCACGTCCGAACTGGATGGTCCGGTCAAGCCGGACCATGACGGCGAAGGTTCCCGCCCCGAAAGGCGCGGTAAGATCGCTTCACTCCTGAACCCGGATGATCCCGAAGTTCGAGCCGCCGGATGTTCTGGTCCAGGACCGGGCCGAGATCCTCCCTCCGGGCCTCCTCGGTCACGCTGTTCTCAGCGTCTCTGCCTGTCAT
>NZ_JBJKEX010000558.1:0-1185 GCF_045505405.1 Hansschlegelia beijingensis
GTCTAAGATCGAACGCAGTCGCGCGTAGCTTTCGTCGAGTCGCGTTGCTTCTTCCTTACCCTGCGACATCCTCGATTTCGCCCGCGAGAGCCTTGGAGGCGGCGGCGCGCAGCGCCTTGCCCTCCACGCCCTCGGCGGAGCTGTCCGGTGCGAACTGGAACCCGGCGAGGCGTCCCACATGGTGGCCTTCGACCAGCACGTCGCCGTCCTTGTTGATCTCGGCCTCGAGCATGTCCTTTTCCCTCAGGCGGCGCATGAGAACGCTGGTGCGTCGGTCGACGAAACGTTGAGCTAGCCGTTCGTGGAGGGCGTCGGAGAGCCTGTCTTCGACGGCGCGCGTCACGCCCTGCCAATGTTCCGGATCGTCCAGCCAATCCGCGCGATTAGCCACGAACGTCCATGTGCGGACATGGGCGATCCGGGCCGAAAGTGTGTCGATGTCCCCGTCTGCGCGGTCGGTCTGCGACACGTGCCGCGCGAACCAGTCGGTCGGGACCTTACCCGGCCGGGCGAGAAAACCATAGAGGTCAGCGAGAAGTTCCGTGTGCTGGGCCGGCGCGATCTTGCGGTAATCCGGCACCTGGCAGACGTCCCAGAGGAGCCGGATCTGCTGCTCGCCGCGGGCCGCCTCCCGCGTGACCGGATCGCGGGCGAGGTGCATGAGCGCCCGCAGATCGTCGGCGTCGGGAGCCCGGGTCAGCCCGGCCTCGGCGGGCGGACGCGAGAGGCTGTCGATCAGGCCGCCGACGCTGCGGAAGTCGAGCCGCGCGTTCCGCCACTGCAGCACCTTGACGCTCTCGAAGCTGTGGCTCTCGAGCTTCTCCGCGAGTTCGGGCTCGAAGCCGGGGCAGCGGCCGGTCGTCCCAAAGGTGCCGTCCCGGAGATGGCGGCCCGCCCGCCCGGCAATCTGGGCCATCTCGGCAGGGTTCAGCCGGCGGAACTGGTGGCCGTCGAACTTGCGGTCGCCCGCGAAGGCGACGTGGTCGACGTCGAGATTGAGCCCCATGCCGATCGCGTCGGTGGCGACGAGATAGTCGACGTCGCCGGCCTGGTACATGGCGACCTGGGCGTTGCGGGTGCGCGCGCCAGAGCTTCGACCGTGACCGAGACGCTGATCAAGGTCGACCTGACCCAGTCGGCCTATGAAAACGACATGGTGCACAATCGCTGGCACCCTGACATCCC
>NZ_JBJKEX010000559.1:0-1181 GCF_045505405.1 Hansschlegelia beijingensis
GCGCGAGCCGGCGCCGCGCCCGCCCGAGCCGCGTCCGCCGCTCGAGCTCAGGCCGAGCCGGATGAGCGTCACGTCGGTGGAGACCTGGCTTCGCGATCCGTATGCGATCTACGCCCGCTACATCCTCGATCTCGAGGAGCTCGGCGCCGTCGGGCCGGAGCCGAACGCGGCCGATCTTGGCAACGCGATCCACGGCGCGCTGGAGCGCTTCGCCAAGGCCGGCTTCGCGCTCGACGCGGACGACGCCCGCGAGCGGCTGCTGGATTTCGGCCGCGAGGCGTTCGGGGCGCTGCTCGAGCGGGAGGACGCCAGAACGCTGTGGTGGCCCCGCTTCGAGCGGATCGCCGACTGGACGCTCGCCTTCCACCGTGGCCGGGCCGAGAGGGTCGAGACGTCCCACGTCGAGAAACGCGGCGAGATCCACTTCGAGACCGTCGCCGGCCGCAGCTTCAGGCTGAGCGCCCGGGCGGACCATATCGACGCGCTGAAGGACGGCACGTTCGCCTTCCTCGACTACAAGACCGGCGCGGTCCCGGGCCTCAAGCAGGCGCTCGCGGGCTTCGCGCCGCAGCTGCCGCTGGAGGGCGCGATCCTTCAGGAAGGCGGCTTTGCGGACGCCGCCGCCAAGGGCGCGACGGTGAGCGAGCTCGCCTTCGTGAAGCTGATCGGCCGTGAACCCGCCGGCGAGCTGGTGGAGATCCGCGCCGAGACCGAGGCGCCGGACCAGATCGCCGCAAAGGCGCTCGAGCGCTTCCGCCAGGTAGTGGACCGCTTCGAGAACCCCGACGAGCCCTATCGCTCGCTGTCGCATCCGAAGTTCCTCGCCCGGCCGGAAGGGCCCTACGGCCATCTCGCCCGCGTCAAGGAATGGTCCGCGACCGGCGGCGCTTCGGAGGGCGACGGCGAATGAGCGGTCCGAGCGCCGAAACCCTGACCCGGCAGGCCGCGGCGTCGGATCCGCGCAGGTCCGCCTGGGTCTCGGCCAACGCCGGCTCGGGCAAGACCTACGTGCTGGTGCAGCGCGTGGTGCGACTGCTGCTCGCCGGCGCGGAGCCGTCGCGCATCCTGTGCCTGACCTTCACCAAGGCGGCGGCGGCCAACATGCAGAACCGCGTGGTCGAGCGGCTGCGCGGCTGGGCGACCGCCTCCGACGCCGCGCTCGCCGCGGAGATCGGGGCGCT
>NZ_JBJKEX010000560.1:0-1180 GCF_045505405.1 Hansschlegelia beijingensis
CCCGGCGGGCTCGATCGCGAGCAGCGCGTCGACGAGCCGAAGGAGCGCCTCGTCGTAGCGCCCCGCGGCGGCGACGCCGGCCGGCGCCAGTGGATCGTCGCGAAGACGTCTCAGCGAGTCCGTCGGAACCTTGCCGGTGACCGCCCGATAGAGGATCGCCCCGAGGGAATAGATGTCCGACCAGGGACCCTGCTGGTCCCCGATCCCGTATTGCTCGGGCGGCGAATAGTTCGGCGAGACGATCTGGGTGACGGTCGCGCTGTGGCGCAGTCCGAAGTCGCGCGCCGCGCCGAAGTCGATGAGGACCGGCGTGTCGTCGTCGCGCAGGATCACGTTTCTCGGCTTGAGGTCGCGATGCAGGATGGCCCGGTCGTGGAGCGCGCCCAGCCCATCGAGCACGCCGTTCAGGATGCTGAGGACGCGGCGCTCCGGCAGCGGCGCCTCCTCGAGCGTCGCCTCCAGCGACCGGCCCTGCACGAAATCCAGCACGATGTAGCCGGTCCCGTGGGCCTCGAAGAACCTGCGGACCTGCACGATGTTGGGGTGACGCACGCGCGCGATGATGCGGGCCTCGTCCAGGAAGGACGCGACGCCTGCGTCGAAGGTCGCGGCGTCCCGGCTGGACCGCGCCCGCGCCGACTGGTCGCTGGCCCTGATCGCCGCATGCGCGGGAAAGAACTCCTTGACCGCGACCGGCTCCCTCAGAAGCGTGTCCTCGGCCAGATAGGTGATGCCGAAGCCGCCGTGGCCGAGCACTGCGTCGATCCGGTATTCGAACAGGCGCGTCCCGCGGGAAAGCGCGGCGAGATGGTCGTCCGCCCCGCTGAAGCGCGGGGCGTTCCGCAGCGCGGGACCCGTCGCGCGCAGAAGATCGCCGCTGTCCTCCTTCGCCATCAATCAGCGCTTCGGAAGGTGAGGCCGGCGAACGTCCTGCAGCCCGGCTGAGCGGGATCGACCGCAAATCCTCCGAAGACGCTGGCGACCCGGCAGGTGAAGGGAAACCGGGTTCTTCCGACGTCGCCGTCGCCGTTCAGGAAGGTGATCGCGCCGGCGCGGCTCTCGTAGCGGCCGACCGCCTGGCGCGCGCCTCCGAGCTCCTGGACGAGGAACGCGCCGTCCGGCTGGAGGGAGAGGGCGACGGAGGCCGAGAGGTAGATCCCGGGCCGCACCCGGGCGCCGC
>NZ_JBJKEX010000561.1:0-1180 GCF_045505405.1 Hansschlegelia beijingensis
CGCGCGGCGGCATGGTGGTGGCCGCGACGCATGCGGAGCTCGGCTTCGAGGGCGGCGCGACGCTCGACCTCGGGACGAGCGCCGCGCGGTCCGGCTCGCGTCAGTCGTCGACGACGACCTTGCCGGTGGCGTCGACCGAGACGTCCTTGGAGCCCTGATCGGTGATGACGTCGATCTCATAGGCCACGGCGTCGCCCGAGCGCTCGACCTCGGCGCTGGTCGCCTTGCCCATGGCGGCCTTCTCGGCGGCCATGATGGCGTCCTTGAGCTGGACCTGGGCCTTCTGGAAGTCGGCCGGCTTCAGCATGGTCCAGTACTTCTCGAAGGTCTGCTCCTCCTCGCCGACCACCTGGCCGGTGTTCGGATCGACGAAGTACTTGATGAGCGTGTCGCCGCCCGGGCTCAGCACCTTGACCTCCCAGCGGCCGCCGTAATCGTCGTCGAACTCCACTTCGGTGGCCTTGCCCTTGGCCTTCGCCTCGGCGGCGTCGACGGCCTGCGAGATCGACACCTTGGCGTTCTTCGCCATCTCGTCCTCATTGGCGGCCGAGGCCGGCCCGGTCTGCGCCAGGCCCAGCACGCCGGCGAGCGCCAGAGCGGGAAGCGCGTAGGTGAGGCTGATTTTCATTGGTTGATCTCCCATTCCGGTCAGGCGAAATCCCTGATTGCATGACCAACGCGCATCATCCCGGTCGGTTCGGCCCTGACAGTGAAATGCCTGTGACTCCACGCCCTTTCCTGGCTTTCAACCTCCGGTGGAGTCCCGCATGAGGACGCCCCTCGGCGCCGTGCTGTCGCGCGACCTCGCCCTCGCCCGGGGGGGAGGGGCGGGGCTCGGCGTGATGTTCTTCCTGCTGGTCGTGACGCTGACGCCGTTCGCGGTCGGCCCGGACCTGGCCTTGCTGGCCCGCATCGGGCCGGCGATCCTGTGGCTCGGGGCGCTGCTCGCGAGCCTGCTCGGCCTCGACCGGCTGCTGCAGGCCGACCACGAGGACGGCAGCCTCGATCTGATGCATCTCGCGCCCGCGCCGCTCGAACTGCAGGTCGCCGCCAAGATCCTCGCCCACTGGCTCGCCACCGGGCTGCCGCTGGTGCTGGCGGCGCCGCTGTTCGGCGTGATGCTGGACGTCGGGCCGGAGGTCTCGGTCCGGGTGGCGCTGGCGCTGCTCATCGGCACGCC
>NZ_JBJKEX010000562.1:0-1164 GCF_045505405.1 Hansschlegelia beijingensis
CGGTCGCGCCGAGCGCGACCGGCTTCGCGGAGCGGCCGGCCGGGCGCATCGCGCTGGTGGCCGAGACCTACTCGGATCTGCGCGAGGTGATGATCGACGGCGTATCCGGCCTGCTTGCGGTGCATCGGCGCTGGGACCGGCCGACCTACGAGCCGAGCCGTCGCCGGCTCGTCTGGCGCAACGGCGCGATCGCGCAGGGTTTTTCGGCCGAGGACCCCGAGGCGCTGCGGGGGCCGCAATTCGACGCCGCCTGGTGCGACGAGATCGCCAAATGGCGGCGCGCGGAGGAGACCTGGGACATGCTGCAGTTCGGCCTGCGCCTGGGACGGCTGCCGCGGCAGATCGCGACCACCACGCCCCGCGCCGTCCCGCTGCTGAAGCGGCTGCTCGCCGATCCGGCGACCGCCGTGACCCGCGCCACGACGCGGGCCAACGCGGCCAATCTCGCGCCCGGCTTCCTGCGCGCGGTGGTCGGGACCTATGCGGGGACGAGGCTCGGCCGACAGGAACTCGACGGCGAACTGCTGGAGGATCGTGATGACGGCCTCTGGACCCGCGAGGCGATCGAGCGCGGACGGGTCGCGGCCGCGCCCGAACTGACCCGCATCGTGGTGGCGGTGGATCCGCCGGCCGGCGGCAAGAAATCGGACGCCTGCGGCCTGGTGGCCGTAGGCCTCGGCGCGGACGGGCGCAGCTATGTGCTGGAGGACGCCACGGTCCAGGCCAGCCGCCCGGAGGTCTGGGCCGCCCGCGCGGTGGCGCTCTGGCGCCGGCTCGAGGCGGACGCGCTGGTCGCGGAGGTCAATCAGGGCGGCGACATGGTGCGCGCGGTGATCGCGCAGGCCGATCCGCAGGTTCCCTCATCGCCGTGAGGGCCACGCGGGGCAAGTGGCTACGGGCGGAGCCGGTCGCGGCGCTCTACGCGCAGGGCCGCGTCGTCCATGTCGGGGCGCATCCCCGACTGGAGGACGAGATGGCGGCGCTGGGCCTCGACGGCCTCGCAGAGGGACGCTCGCCCGACCGCGTCGACGCGCTGGTCTGGGCCGTGACGCATCTGATGCTGAGCGCGCGCGGCCGGGGGCCGCGCGTGCTCGGCCTGTGATCAGCGGCGGTCGATGCCGGCGTTGAGCGACGGATCGTCCGCCGCGCCTTCCGACGCGCCAG
>NZ_JBJKEX010000563.1:0-1145 GCF_045505405.1 Hansschlegelia beijingensis
ATTGTCCCGGAGGTCGTTGAGCTTCACCATCACTTCTCTCCCGCAGGCGTCTCGACGCGCACGAGGTGCGCGACCTTCGCGATCATCCACCGCGCACCGCGGCCAGCGAGGCGTTGTCGGCGACCGCCCGCATGGCGCGGCCGAGCGGGGAGAAGCGCAGCAGCAGGTCGACCGCGATCAGGCAGAGGACCACCGTGACGGCGGTCGTGATCTGCTCGTGGTTGATGCGCAGCCCTTCCCAGCGGATCGGACGCGACGGCGGGATGTCGAAGCCGCGGCTGGCGTTGCCGAAGAAGAAGCGGCAGACGTTCTCGATCACCAGCGACACGCCCATCGAGGCCACCATCAGGGTGATGGAGCCGCGCTCGCGCAGCCGCTCGAACGCGAAGTGGTCGGCCAGAACCCCGACGAGGGCCGTCGTCGCGGCCGCGATAAGCGCTGAGGCGACAAGCGGAAGCCCGAGCTGGACGTTCGCCACCCAGGCCGCATAGGCCCCGAAGGTCAGCATCGCGCCGACCGCGAAGTTGGCGAACTTCAGCACCCCGAAGATCAGCGTGAGGGCGAGCGCCGGCAGCGCGAGCAGGAGCCCGGTGACCAGACCGTTGAGGAAGAGCTGGGCTGCCATCAGGCGACCTTTGCGAAGAACAGGTCGCCGAGATCGGCGGGGCTGACGTTCTTGGCGGGCGCTCGCAGGCTGACCTGGCCTGCGACCAGCACCACCGCCTCGTCGGCGATCTTGAGAGCTGCGGCGACATTCTGCTCGACCAGCAGGACGGTCACGCCGCTCTGCCGGACGCGCACGATCGCCTCCATGGTCTCGCCTACGAATTTCGGCGAGAGACCCGCTGAAGGCTCGTCGAGCAGCAGCACCTCGGGGGCGGCGAGCAGGGCGCTCGCGAAGGCCAGCATCTGCCGCTGGCCGCCCGAGAGGTCGCCGGCGCGGGTTCTCAGCCGCGCGCCGAGTTCGGGGAAGAGTTCGAGGACGCGCGTGCGCTGCTCGGGCCCGACGCCCGCCCGGCCGCGCAGGAATTCGGTCGCGAGCTTGAGGTTCTCGCCGATCGTCAGGCTCGGGAAGACGTTGGCTTCCTGCGGCACATAGGCGAGGCCCGCGGCCACGCGCCGGGCCGGGGGCTCGGCGGTCACGT
>NZ_JBJKEX010000564.1:0-1144 GCF_045505405.1 Hansschlegelia beijingensis
CTCGAGGCCGCCAAGCGGTCGTCCGTGCTGCTCGGGGCGGGGCTCAGGGTCCCGGCCGACGAAGGCTCCGCCGGCCAGCTCCGCATCGCGCGGGTCAACGCCGAGGTCGTCACCGACGGGCCGACCGCGGTCGCGCTCGGGGTAGCGGGCGGCTCCATCTGCCGCGGCGACAGTGGCGGCCCCGTGGCGTCGTCCGCCGGCGTCTGGGGCGTGGTGATCGCGATCGTGCGGAAGAAGAGCCTCTGCAACTCGACCGTGTTCATGGCCGTGCTCGACCCCCGCTCGCGCGGCTTCCGCACCATGCTGTCGCGGGCCAAGCGGTCGAACTGAACGCCGCTACTTGGTCCGCATCATCTCCTGGCGCATGCGCTCTGGCATGCGGGCCGGCCGGCCGTCGCGCAGATAGGCGCACTGCGCGAGCGCGGTGACGAGCGTCTCGCCGTCGCGCACCACCGTCTGGCGCAGCACCAGCGAGGCCGCCTTGACGCTCTCGGCCGAGGTCACGACCGCCACGACGTCGTCCATCCGCGCGGGCTTCAGGTAGTCGATCGTCATGCGACGCACGACGAAGCCCTCGCGCTTCGTCTCGTAGAGATGGCGGTGGTCGAAGCCGATCGCGCGGAGGATTTCGGTGCGGGCGCGCTCGAGGAAGCGCAGATAGCTGGCGTGATAAACCGCGCCCGAAAAATCGGTGTCTTCGTAATAGATGCGGAGCGTCAGAACGTGACGCACCCCGTCCATCCGGCCCCCGAGGGGGTCATTCACGTCTGCGCTCAATCTTCGGTCCCGTCGAACAGCGGCATCTGGGTCGTCGTGGTCGGAGCCTCGAGGCCGAGGTGCCGGTAGGCGTGCGCCGTCAGCATGCGGCCTCTCGGCGTCCGCTGCAAAAACCCCTGCTGCAGCAGATACGGTTCGATGATCTCCTCGATCGCGTCGCGCGGCTCGGACAGCGCGGCCGCCATCGTCTCGACCCCGACCGGCCCGCCGCCGTAGTTCATCGCTATGGCGGAAAGATAACGGCGATCCATGGCGTCGAGCCCGAGATCGTCGACGTCGAGCAGACGCAGCGCGCGGTCGGCGGCCGCGCGCGTCACCTCGACCTCGCCCGAGACCGCGGCGAAGTCGCGGACGCGGCGCAGCAGCC
>NZ_JBJKEX010000565.1:0-1139 GCF_045505405.1 Hansschlegelia beijingensis
CCAGGCGGCGGGCTTGCGCGTCGCGCGCTGGCTGCAGTCGCGGCCCGAGGTGGCGCGGGTGATGCACCCGGGGCTGGAGAGCGATCCGGGCCACGCGCTTTGGAAGCGCGACTTCACCGGCGCCTCGGGCCTGTTCGCGATCGAGCTCGAGCCAGGCTCCGAGGCCGCGCTCGCGGCCTTCCTCGACGAGCTCGAGCTGTTCGGGCTCGGCTATTCGTGGGGCGGTTTCGAGAGCCTCGCCATTCCGTTCGACGCCCGTCCGATGCGCACGGCCAGCAAATGGGCGCCGCAAGGGCCGACGATCCGGCTCCACATCGGCCTCGAGGACGTCGAGGATCTGGTCGCCGATCTCGACGCCGGCCTGGCTCGCTACGGCGCGGTGGGGTGAGCGGGACAAAGAAAAGCCCCGCTCAGCAAGCGCTGGCGGGGCCTTTGAACTGCTAGAAGAGAGTGAGCTTAGACGCTCAGAGCTCAGCCGGGCTGTACGAGGTGACCTCGAGGCCGACCGGGGTCTCTTCGACGATGGGAGCGGTCCACAGAGCCATTTGATCCTCCATCAATCTCGCGGTTGGTTCGCCCCGCGGGGCGTCGGATCGCCTTCTGCGTCCTGTCTTCCTAACGTAGAAAGCCCGGCTGCGGTTCGCCAGTTAATTTCTTGTCATGTTTCGCCACGCCAGAGAATTCCTAGGGTTTTTCGGCCCGCAGGTCAGCCGCGTTTGAAAGTATAAGACGTTTCTAAGCAACATTCGGCGCGGCTGTTCTCCGCCGCCGGGCAATGTCGGCTCACCCTCCGCTGATCGCCGTCAGGATGAAGACGTCTGCGCCGGGACGCAGGGGCGTGGCGAGGCAGGCGCGCCTGCCGTCGACGAACACGTTCATGTGCCGGCGGATGGCGGGCGAGGAATCGCAGATCCGGTCGCGCATGCCCGGCCAGCGGGCGTCGAGCGCGTCGACCAGTTCGGCGACGCTGCCCGCCTCCACCTCGAGCCGCCGCTCGGCGCTCGGAAAGAGCGTCACGAGCAGCGGCGTGAGGCGCACCACGAATCAGTCGCGCAGGCGGTTCAGGGCGCGGACGCCGTGGTGAATCTGGTCGGCATCCTGTCCGAGAGCGGCAAGCAGAGCTTCGACGCCGTGCAGGG
>NZ_JBJKEX010000056.1:0-13847 GCF_045505405.1 Hansschlegelia beijingensis
CCACCGCGGAACTCTTCCGCAGGCCCGCCGAGGCGGCGAGCGGAAGAGTTCCGCGGTGGCGGGCGCCTCAGGGCGGCTCCAGTCGCGCGAGGTGGCGCTCGTGCTCGCCGTCGCCAATCACCCGGCGCTGCTCGACCAACTGGCGGAAGCCTTCGCGGAGCTGGAGCTCACCAGCCGGGAGCTCGCCAAGCTGCGGACCGCGGTTCTTGACGCCTACGCCCACGGCGCGCTTGAGCGGGACGCGATCGTCCTGGAGCTGGATGCGGCGGGCCTTGCTCCGCTCCTTGAGCGGGCGCGGGCGGCGCTTCTCCCGGGCGACTGGTGGGTGGGCGACGAGGCGGATCCTGCCGACGTGGGCTTGGCGTGGCGGCACGCGGCCGCCTTGCATAACAAGGTCCGGGCGTTACATAGAGAGCTTCGCGAGGCGGAGCAGGAATTCGGGCGCGAATTCACGGACACGAATTTCCGCCGCATCGTGGAGATTCAGCGTCAGCTTTCCACAGCGGAAGGCTCTGAGGCCTCCATTGACGGCTTCGGCGGCGCTTCGGGCCGCGCGGTGCGGCCGATGTGACAGATGGGGCCGCCGCCGTGGGACTCGCTACGTGGCGGCCCGTGGTTTATGGCGAGGTTCCTCCAGGGTTAAAGTGGGCGTAAGGCTGCTCTGCTTTACCTTTTAAGCGACACTGATTCGCCGCCGCCGGGACGCCGGGGGCGGTTATTGCGTGGCCGGGCGGCGCGGTCTGGCGCGGAGATTGGACGAATGGCGACCAAACTGCAGGCGAAGGACGAAACCGAGACGAGCGCGCCGGAGACCGAAGCCGGTCCCCTGCTCGATCTCAACGATCGCGCCGTGAAGCGCATGATCACGGCCGCCAAGAAGCGCGGCTATGTGACGAATGACGAACTGAACGACGTTCTGCCGTCGGACCAGAATACGGCCGACCAGATCGAGGACGTCATGTCGATGCTCAACGAGATGGGCATCAATGTGGTGGACTCGGAGGAAGCCGAGGAAAAGGCGGAGCGCGAGGAGGGGGCGTCCGACGACGACGAGCCCGAGGGCGGCGAACTCGTCGAGAGCAGCCCGCGCGCCTCCGCGGTCGCTGTCACCCAGAAGGCCGAGCCGACCGATCGCACCGACGATCCCGTCCGCATGTATCTGCGCGAGATGGGCTCGGTCGAGCTGTTGTCGCGCGAAGGCGAGATCGCGATCGCCAAGCGCATCGAGGCCGGCCGCGAGGCGATGATCGCCGGGCTCTGCGAGAGCCCGCTCACGTTCCAGGCCATCATCATCTGGCGGGACGAGCTCAACGAAGGCAAGATTCTGCTCCGCGAGATCATCGATCTCGAGGCGACCTACGCCGGTCCGGAGACCCGCGCCGACGCGACGCAGACGGACGCCGAGGGCGAAGAAGCGGAGGCCTCGGAGGCCACCGCTCCCGAGAGCGACGTCGACGACGACGACATGGAGAACAATGTCTCGCTCTCCGCGATGGAGACCGAGCTGAAGCCGAAGGTCGTGGCGACCTTCGACGCCATCGCCGACGACTACAAGAAGCTGCGCCGCCTGCAGGACCAGAACGTCGAGAACCGGCTGCAGAACCGCACCCTGTCGCCCGCGCAGGACCGCAAATACAAGAAGCTCAAGGACGACATCGTCGTCAACGTGAAGTCGCTGTCGCTCAACCAGAACCGCATCGACTCGCTGGTGGAGCAGCTCTACGACATCAACAAGCGGCTGGTGGCGCTGGAAGGCCGGCTGATGCGGCTAGCGGAGAGCTTCGGCGTCGACCGTCTCGACTTCCTGAAGCAGTACCAGGGCTACGAGCTCGACCCGAACTGGATCCGCCGCGTCGCCAATCTCGGCACGAAAGGCTGGAAGGGCTTCGTCGCTGCCGAGAAGGACCTCGTCAAGGACATCCGCGGCGACATCCATAACCTCGCGACCGAGACCGGCCTGGAGATCCAGGAGTTCCGCCGCATCGTCCAGATGGTGCAGAAGGGCGAGCGCGAGGCACGGCAGGCGAAGAAGGAGATGGTGGAGGCGAACCTCCGCCTCGTGATCTCGATCGCCAAGAAGTACACCAACCGCGGCCTGCAGTTCCTGGACCTGATCCAGGAGGGCAACATCGGCCTGATGAAGGCGGTCGACAAGTTCGAGTACCGCCGCGGCTACAAGTTCTCGACCTATGCGACGTGGTGGATCCGGCAGGCGATCACCCGCTCGATCGCGGACCAGGCGCGCACCATCCGCATCCCGGTCCACATGATCGAGACGATCAACAAGATCGTCCGCACCTCGCGCCAGATGCTTCACGAGATCGGCCGCGAGCCGACCCCCGAAGAGCTGGCCGAGAAGCTCGCCATGCCGCTCGAGAAGGTCCGCAAGGTCCTCAAGATCGCCAAGGAGCCGATCTCCCTCGAAACGCCGATCGGCGACGAGGAAGATTCTCACCTCGGCGACTTCATCGAGGACAAGAACGCGATCCTGCCGATCGACGCCGCGATCCAGAGCAATCTGCGCGAGACGACGACGCGCGTTCTGGCCTCGCTCACGCCCCGCGAGGAGCGCGTGCTGCGCATGCGCTTCGGCATCGGCATGAACACCGACCACACCCTCGAGGAGGTCGGCCAGCAGTTCTCGGTGACGCGCGAGCGCATTCGCCAGATCGAGGCCAAGGCGCTCCGCAAGCTCAAGCACCCGAGCCGCTCGCGGAAGCTCCGCAGCTTCCTCGACAACTGACCGGGCGGTCGGCGTCGGACAAGCTCCGATGGCCGGGCGCTCGCCTCACCCGCGGCGCATCCCCTACGAAGACCGCAGCGGCGCCTCCGGCGTCGTGGCCTACGCGCTGGGGGAGGACTTCATCGACCTCTGGTTCAGGGACGGCGGCGGCTACCGCTACGACGCGACCGCGCCGGGACCGGAGCACGTCGCGGCCATGACGCGGCTCGCGGCGGCGGGGGAGGGCCTCGCCACCTACGTCAACCAGCACGTCCGCGCGAACTACGCGCGAAGGCTCTGACCTCTTCGCGCCGCGGAGCGAAGAGGCACCCGCCCAGGCGGAGTCACGACGCTACGGTCGCGCTCAAGCTCGTCGCTCACCCGCTTGTGACCTGGGTCTTCGCGGTCTACGCGTTCCGGCTCGATCCGCCGCTCGTTCATGCGGCGGTGCTGATGGCGGCGCTGCCGACCGGCACCGGTTCATTCATGCTGGCCGAACACTATCAGCGGGAGGTGGCCGTCACGTCGCGCGTCGTGCTGATCTCGACGATGCTCTCGGTGCGGACGGTGAGCGCCTATCTCGCGTCGATCCGTTGATCCGGGATGGCTTCAGCGCAAACCGCGCTTGAGCCGGAGCGGCTTCACGCCGGCCGCGGGATGGGCGACAAACCGCCTCCCCCCTAAACGGTCCGGAACGCAGATCATGAAACAGGTTCTTTCGGCCCTCGCCATCGCGCTGGTCGCCGCGGCGACGCCCGTCGCCGCCCAGCAGGTTCCCGGCACAGCCGACGTCTCGAAGGTCCAGGCCGGAACCTACAAGGCCGACCCGAACCACACCCAGGTCGTCTGGTCGGTCGACCATATGGGCTTCTCCATGCTCACCGGGATGTTCGGACAGATCACGGGCAGCCTGACGATCGATCCGAAGGAGCCCGCCAAAGCGAAGCTCGAGATCGAGGTCCCGACGTCGGGGCTTGTCGTAACCTCCGAGAAGTTCGCGAAGCATCTCGCGACGCCGGAGTTCCTGGACGTCGAGAAGCATCCGACGGCGACCTTCCGATCGACCTCGATCGAGGCCTCGGGCGAGAAGGCGACGATCGTCGGGGACCTGACGCTTCACGGGGTCACCAAGCCCGTGACGCTGCAGGCCGTGTTCCACGGCGTGGGCGTGAACCCGATGAACAAGGCCGAGACGATCGGCTTCTCGGCGACGGCCAAGGTGAAGCGCAGCGATTTCGGCCTGGGCGCCTTCGCGCCGGTGGTCTCCGACGAGGTGGACCTCACGATCGCCGGCGCGTTCGAGAAGTAATCCTCGCGGCGGCGGTAGACGGCGACCACGAAAAACGAGAACGGCGCCCCCCCCGGGGCGCCGTTATGTCGTTGGAAGTCTCGCCGGGTGGCTCAGTTCAGAGCGCGGCCGGCGGGTATGACCAGTTCGCCGTCGGTGTGGTGGCTCTTGCCGTTCACCGGCGCCGTCCACAGCGGGACCGCTTCCTGGATCCGCCGGAACTCCGCGAGAGCCTGACCGACCACCTGGTCCATATTGTAGTACCGATAGGTCGCCAGCCGCCCGACAAAATGGACGTTGTCGGTCTCGGCGGCCAGAGCCTGATACTTCTTGTAGAGCGCCTGATTTTCCGGCCGCGGGATCGGGTAGTACGGGTCGCCCTTCGCGGACGGATATTCATAGGTGATGGTCGTGGCGTGGTGCTTCTGCCCGGTCAG
This sequence comes from Hansschlegelia beijingensis, assembly GCF_045505405.1. Lineage (GTDB taxonomy): Bacteria > Pseudomonadota > Alphaproteobacteria > Rhizobiales > Methylopilaceae > Methylopila > Methylopila beijingensis_A. The sequence continues at coordinate 4,448 of NZ_JBJKEX010000056.1, forward strand.
GTGCTTGTACTCGCTGATCCGGGTGTATTCCTCGCTCATGGGGTAGTTGACCGTTCCGGTCTCCTGGAACTGTTCCTGCTCCAGCGTCCGGTGCTCGAAGCGCAGCGACCGATATGGCAACTTGCCGTAGCGGAAGTCGAAAAACTCGTCGATCGGGCCAGTGTAGATCAGCCGCCGATGCGGAACGATATCGCGGATCTCGCGATAATCAGCGTTCAGCATGATCTTGATGTTCGGATGCGACAGCATCTTCTCGAACATGCGCGTGTAACCATGCTTCGGCATGATCTGGTGCGTGTCGGTGAAGTAGCGGTCGTCCTCATTGGTGCGCGTCGGCACCCGAGCGGTCACTGACTTGTCGAGCTCCGACGGGTCAAGGCCCCACTGCTTGCGCGTATAGCCCCGGAAGAATTTCTCGTAGAGCTCACGGCCGACCTTGCTAACGACCACATCCTCGGACGTCCTGATCTCCTCGACCGGCTCTGCACGCGAAGCCAGGAAGGCTTCCGCCTCCTCGTCCGTCCGCAGGTCCAGCCCGTAGAGCGCGTTGATCGTCGTCCGGTTGATCGGAATGGGGACCAGCTTGTCGTCGATCCGGCCGAGCACCCGATGCTCGTATGGCCGCCATTCGGTGAACTGCGACAGGTAGTCGACGATGGCGTCAGAATTGGTGTGGAATATGTGCGGACCGTACTGATGCATCAGTACGCCCGCGTCGTCGTGCCGATCGTAGGCGTTGCCGGCGATGTGCGGACGGCGGTCGATGATCAGCACGGACTGGTCGCGCTGGGAGGCGATGCGTTCGGCCAGCACGCTGCCGGCGAAGCCGGCTCCGACGATCAGCCAATCATACACGGAAGGTATCCTTTCTCAGGTGCGCCCCTTCGTGGTCCGCGCCGCTGCGCCTAGCGGCGGCCGCGACGTGTTCGTAGATCCTCTCGAATGTCTGATCCCAGGATGACTCCGCGAGCTTCTGATCGACACGCTGGAGCCAGTTCGCCCTTTCCATCGCCATCAGCTCTTCGGCTGCTTCGACGAACGCCGCGGCGCCCTTAGCGATCACGACGTGCTTCTCGTCGCCGTATGAACGCACGACGTCGACGATGGGGGTCGAGACGACCGGCACGCCGGCCGCCAGAAACTCGGGAGTCTTGGTCGGGCTGATGAACTGGGTCGACTCGTTCATCGCGAACGGCATGAAGCCCACGTCCCAGCCGCCGATGTACTCCGGAAGGGTCTTGTAGTCGCGCCCGCCCAGCCAGTGGATGTTCGACCTGCGAGGAAGGTCCGCCGGGTCGATCTTGACCACGGGGCCGATCATCACGAACGACCAGTTCGGCCGCGTGTCCGCGAGCTCGCGCACGAGGTCGAGATCCATCCGCTCGTCCACCACGCCGAAGAAGCCGATGCGGGGGCCGGGGATCGCCGCCTGATCGTCCGGCTCCTTCCGGTCATGGGCCCGCCCGCGGCCGAAATGGGCCACGTCGATGCTGCTCGGAAAGGCGTGGATGTTGTCGTGCCGGTGCTTCTTCGCCTCGTAAAGGCTGTGGCCCCCGGTGAAGACGACGTGCGCGCGGGCCAGCATCTCGTCCTCGAGAGCGACCAGCTCAGGCGGCGCGCCCTTGAAGGCGGAAAGCTGGTCCATGTTGTCGAAGACGACGACGTCGGCGTCGAGGTGGCGGCTGAACAGCAGCGCCATCGGCGTGTAGTACCAGAGGATGCGGGGGGCGGGGGGGAGCGACGCTAGTTGCTGATCCACCAGTTGCCGTTGGGCGAGGATCTTGCCGCTCTCGCTCAGGCCGTGCGGCAGCACGGGCACGCCGACCCGGATGCGCCCTTCGCGGGCGCCGACGCGCATCGTGGGCTCGGCGACGTCCTCGAACACCGGCTCCTCGATGAACAGCACGTCGTGATGGCGCGCGAGGCGGCTCAGCAGATGCTGGGGACGCTGATAGACGAAGTCCCATCTGAGGTGAGAGAAGCAGACGACGGTGGCGTCTTCGATGGTCAGAAGCTCTTCGGATCCCACGCTTTCGGCGTAGTTGGCCGTCGTTCGCATATTCTCTCCCGCTGATATGTGGCGACAGTCCGAGGCTGGCGAAGGCAGTCGACATGGCGACGCGCGCCGCGCGCCGCACTTCGTCCCCTGCGAAACAATCCCTGGCTCCGGCAGTTCCCCGCGAGCCCATTTTGTACGTTGCCGTACAAAAGCCTCGACGGCGGGTTTCCTATTCCCAAACCGGGCGTGGGGAAGACGCGTCGCGCGGGCTTTCAGGAGTTGCTTTTGACCGGATCAGCGTTGCCGCCCACAGCAGGGCTGCGAAGCTTCTTTCTTGCGGGCTTCGAGTGCGCCGCGCAGAAGAGAGGCGATGGCCGCAGGCTCGATCTGCTGGCGTCGACCCGGCACGACCTTCACGCGCGCGCCGACTACGCGGCGGTGGCCGCGCATGGCATGCGCGCGGCCCGCGACGGGATGCGCTGGCACCGGATCGAGGTGTCGCCGGGCTTCTACGACTGGTCGAGCGTCGCTCCCATGGCGAAGGCCGCGGCGGAGGCCGGGATCCAGGTGATCTGGGACCTGTGCCACTACGGCTACCCGGACAAGCTCGACATCTGGTCGGCCTCTTTCCCCGAGCGCTTCGCCAGGTTCGCCAAGGCCGCCACGCGTTTCCTCCGCAACGAGAGCGACGACGTTCCGTACTTCTGCCCCGTGAACGAGATCTCGTACTGGGCGTGGGCGGGCGGCGACATGGCGCTGTTCAACCCGACGGCGCGTCGCCGGGGCGCCGAGCTCAAGCGGCAGCTGGTGCGCGCCGCGATCGCCGCCACCGACGCGATCCGCGAGGTCGAGCCGCGAGCGCGTTTCATTTGCGCCGAGCCGTCGATCAACGTCGTGCCTGCGTCGGCCCGGCAGGCTGATCAGGCGGCGGCCGAGAACTACCGGCTGTCGCAGTTCGAGGCCCATGACATGCTCGCGGGGCGCGTCGCGCCGGAGCTCGGCGGATCCCCGGACAAGCTCGATATCGTCGGGCTCAACTTCTATCCGGACAATCAGTGGGTGCTCGGAGGCGGGGCGATCCCGATGGGCCACCACGACTACAAGCCGTTCAGCGAGATGCTCGCGGAGACGCACGAGCGCTACGGCCGGCCGGTGATCGTCTCGGAGACCGGCGCCGAACGCTCGGCGCGCCCGGCCTGGCTCAACTATGTGTCCGGCGAGGTGGCGACGGCCCGCCAGGCCAACGTTCCTGTCGAGGCGGTGTGCCTTTACCCCATCCTCGACTATCCGGGCTGGGAGAACGACCGGACATGCGAGGTGGGCCTCCTGGGATCGCCGGACGAGAGCGGTCGGCGCGCCGTTTATCAGCCGCTCGCCGAGGAGCTCGAACGGCAGCAGGCACGGTTTGAAGGCGGCGCCGCCATGGGCGCTTCGGCCCCGCTTCTCCGGCGCGTCGCCTCGTGAGCGCGGCGGAGCTCGCCTACGCGCCGGAGCGCCGCGAGGAAGACGCGCCGCTCGCCTCGGCGCTGCGCAGCCCCAAGGCGTTCCTCTGGCGCTACTGCAAGCGTTGGCCCGGCCACTTCATCAGTCTGATGACGGTCGTCACCGTGGCCTCGTGCTGCATGATCGCCTCCCAGTACGGCATGAAGCTTCTCGTCGACGCGATGGAGAAGCCGGCGCGCGGCAATGAGGCGGTCTGGTTCGCGCTCGCCTTCTTCATCGGCCTGACGGCGATCGAGAGCATCCTGTGGCGTGTGAGCGGATGGCTCGGCTGCCGGACGACGGTCGGCGTCGGGGTCGACATCCGGCTCGATCTGCTCGACTACGTCGCCGGGCACCCCATGCGGTTCTTCCAGGAGGAACGGGCCGGCGGCCTTGGGCACCGGATCACGTCGACCGCGGGCGATTTCGGTCAGTTCGTGAACAAGCTGACCTGGAACGTGATGCCGCCGATCGTCAGCTTCTTCGGCGCGCTCCTCATCTTCTTCACGATCAACGTCGGCATGGCGATGGCGCTCACCGTGGCGGTCGTCGGCATAACGCTCGGGCTCATCGCCTTCAGCGTGAAGGGCAGGCCCCTGCACCGGCGCTACGCGGAGCAGGCCGGGACCGTGGGCGGCGAGCTGATCGACGTCATCTCGAACATCTGGGCGGTCAAGGCCTTCGCCGCGAATGCGCGGGAGCGGGCGCGGCTGCGCGCCACGTTCGACGTCGAGGCGCGGGCGCAGCGAAGAAGCTGGATGTTCACGGAGAAGGCGCGGGTCCTGCACGACGCCCTGCTCTGGGTGATGGCCGGTTCGATGCTGATCTGGGCCGTGACGCTCTGGACGCGCGGAAGCGTCACCGGCGGCGACGTCGTGGTGGTCAGCACGCTGGTCTTCCGGATCCTTCACGGGTCCCGCGACCTCGCGATGGCCCTCGTCGATATGGAGCAGCACCTCAGCTACATCGGCGAGACCCTCAGGGTGATCGGAAAGCCGCACGAGGTCGTCGACGCGCCGAACGCTCGGCCCTTCCGGCGCAAGGGCGGCGCGATCAAGTTCGAGCACGTCAGCTTCGGCTATGGCGGCGGCAAGCCCGTGCTGCACGACTTCTCGCTGGAGATCCCGGCCGGCCAGAAGGTCGGGGTGGTCGGCGCCTCGGGCGCGGGCAAGTCCACCCTGATCCACCTCGTCCAGAGGCTGCATGACGTGCAGCACGGACGGGTGCTGATCGACGGCCAGGCGACCTCGGAGCTGACGCAGGAATCCCTGCGCTACGCGATCGCGGTGGTCCCCCAGGAAATCTCGCTGTTCCACCGGACCGTCATGGAGAACATCCGCTTCGGTCGCCCGGAGGCCACCGACGAGGAGGTCTATGAGGCCGCTGCGGCGGCGCAATGCGACTTCATCCTCGATCTCCCCGAGGGGTACGACACGATGGTGGGCGAGCGGGGCGCCAAGCTGTCAGGCGGGCAGCGGCAGCGCATCGGCATCGCACGCGCCATTCTGAAGAACGCGCAGATCGTGGTGCTGGATGAGGCGACCTCCGCGCTCGACACCGAGGCGGAGATCGAGGTGCAGCGCGCGCTTGACCGGCTGACGCGCGGGCGCACCGTCATCGCCGTCGCTCACCGGCTGTCGACGCTGTCGGATTTCGACCGCATCGTCGTGCTCCACCAGGGACGCGTTCTCGAAGACGGCTCGATCGACGAGCTCCTCGGGTCCCACGGCGCCTTTGCGAAGATGTGGCGCCTTCAGTCGCGCGGGCTCTCCGTGGACGAGGCCCTCGAAGAAGTGGGGTGACGCGCCGCCGGTCGGCGCGGCGTCGCCGTCAGTCCGATTGCGGCCGGGGGGCCTCGCATCCGCAGGACAGCGCCTCGAGCCTCGCCGGATCGCGGATCTCTATCCGGCCTCGCCAGCAGCGGATCGCCATCTCGCCCTCGAGCAGATGAAGGCTCGTCGTGACGCTGGCGCGCCGAACGCCGAACAGCGACGCGAACTGCTGGTGGGTGATTTCGACCGGCTTGTGTCCCAGCAGCCGAGACGCCTGAAGCAACCAGCGCGCAAGACGCCGCTCGATCGAGTGACGCGCCGCGCAAACGCAGAGCTGCTCCGTCTCGGCGATCCGCCGCGCCGCGTAGTCGAAGAGTTCACGCCGCAGGATCGCGGAGCGCTGAAGGGCCTGGAGAACGGTGGAGCGGGGGACCGCCACGCCTCGAACCGACGTGAGGGCGACGGCGACCGTGCGCGTCGCGGTGGCGCCCAGCGCCGCCTGATACTCGACGAGCCCGGCGGGTCCGACCAGGCCGGCCTCCGCGATCCCGTCGGGGGCCTGGGCGAGGATCGCCACCAGCCCTTCCGTGACGAAGTGCAACTGATCGAGGCCGTCCTGGGAGGGGTGCAGGAACTGGCCGCGCTCCCGCTCAAACGACCGCGCCGCGGGTTCGAGCCCCGCGGCGCCTTCCATGCGCCCGTCCAGAAGCAGCCTTTGCAGCTGCCCTAGGGTCGAATTCCTCGACGTCGCTGGATCCACCGAAGCTCCCGTTCTGGCTTAGCGCGACAGGAGCGCCACCCTAGATCTCGTACACGAACGAACTCATGTCGGTGTCGCCGATATCCCGCAGCTCTGCGAGGCTCTGCTTGTCGAGCACATCGGATATCGAGTTGCGAACCTCGATCATCAGCAGGCGCACCTGGCAGGTCTTCACGTCGCGGCAGTCGTCGCAAGGCACATAGGCGCTGCGGCTGGCGCAGGCGATCGGCGCGAGCGGCCCGTCGAGCGCGCGAACGATGGAGCCCACCGTGATCTGCTGGGGCGGCTTGGACAGCATATAGCCGCCGGCCTTGCCCTTCTTGCTCGTGAGCAGGCCGGCGTTGCGCAACTCCCCGAGAATGGCGTCGAGGAACTTCTTCGGAATGCCGTTTCGCTCGGCCACGTCCGCGACGAAGCTGGAGCGCCCCGCCTCCAGCCGCGCGAGGTCGACCATCGCCTTGAGACCGTATTTGGCTTTCTTGGTAAGCATTCTGGCGTCCTGAGCGCGAGGACATAAGCTGGACGCCCTACGCAAACAATAGAAATGCGGAAGAGCGGCTAGCTCTCTCCCGCGGCGTCGTCCGAGCGGCTCGTCGCGCGCGGCTTCAGGATCTTCCAGAGCCCTGCCGCGGAGGCGACGTTGCGGCGGCCGACCCTCAGCGTTCCACGGAGGAACACGATGGAGGAAGTCAGCCGCAGCACCTCGGGCTCCACGAAGACGAAGGAGCCGAGGGGGGCGGCGGTCAGGAACTGCATGTCGAACTGAACGGTGACGCAGGGCCGGCCGCCGGCCGCGTCCCACGCCGCTACGCCAAGGGCGCGGTCGGCGAGCGTCATCAGCATGCCCCCCTGCACGACGCCGACAAGGTTTGCGTGCTTCTGCCCGGCGCGAAAGCCGAAGGCGCGGGGGGCGGCCGGATCGCGCCGTTCGTAGAGCGGGCCAACCAGGTCGATGAACCCCTGGTCTTCGAAGAGCGTCCACCCTTCTGGCGCGGCGTCGGTCCGATCGATCATGAGCGCCCCGGGAGCGGAATACACAGCCTCCCCCTCAGGCCGCATTGAGCTCCCCGCGTCAACCGCGCGCGTGAGTTGCGGCGGCTAATAAAACAACTAATAATTGCCAATGGTCTTCGGCGCCTACTCTGGGTCGGGCGCCGGCGCGGGGGGCGGCGCATGACGGACAAAGCCGTCGAGGCTTTCATTCAGCGTTGGCAGGGACGCGAGGGCGGGCAGGAGCCTGACGTCGCGGGGATTGGCGAATCGCGGCGTCACCCTCCATGGTCGCGAGCTGACGAGACCGGAGTCTCCATGAGCTCGTTTCGCTTTCTCCATGCGGCCGATCTGCACCTCGGCAGCCCGCTTGCGGGTCTCGCCCGGGCGGACGCCGACGTCGCGGCCCTGTTCGCGGCGGCCAGCCGCGACGCCTTCGCCGACCTTGTCGATCGCGCCATCGAGGCCCGCATCGCCTTTGCGGTGTTCGCCGGAGACATCTACGACGGCGAATGGAAGGACGCCTCCATCGGCCTGTTCTTCAACCGCCAGCTCGCGAAGCTCGACCGCGCCGGCGTGCCGGTCTTCCTGCTCAAGGGAAACCATGACGCCGACAGCGTGGTGACCAAGAGCATCTCGCTTCCCCAGGGCGTGCGCGAGTTCGGCTCCAGAAAGCCCGAGACGTTTCGGCTCGAGAGCCTGCATGTGGCGTTGCACGGCCAGAGCTTCGCGGCGCGCTCGGCGCTCGACAATCTGTCCTCCGCCTACCCGGCCCCGGTCGCCGGCTGGTTCAACATCGGCGTGCTGCACACCTGCTGCGAGAGTTCCGCCCATGCGCGCTACGCGCCGTGCACGCTCGATGAGCTCCGCCTCAAGGGCTATGACTACTGGGCGCTCGGCCATGTGCACGAGCACGCGGTGCTCTCTCGGGAGCCCTGGGTCGTTTTCCCCGGCAACCTCCAGGGCCGCAGCGTGCGGGAGTGCGGGCCCAAGGGCGCTGTGCTCGTCGACGTCGCGGATAACCGCGTCACGGGCGTCGAGCGGCTCCTGACCGACCGCGCGCGTTGGGCGGTCACGACGGTGGATCTGTCCGGAACAGAGAGCGAGCAGGCGGCGCTCGCGGCTGTCGAGACTGCCATCCGACCGGTCGTCGCCGAGGCGGATGGGCGGCCGGTCGCGCTCCGGATCACGCTTTTGGGGGAGACGCGGCTGCACGGCGGCTTCGCCCGGGATCCGCGCCGGCTTGCGGATGAGGTTCAGGCCGCCGCGCACCGCGTGTCTCCCAATGTCTGGATCGAGAAGGCGAAGCTCGAGACGGTCCCGCTTCAGCGCGGCGCCGCGGCCGCGCCGGAGATGAAATCGCTCGATCTGGCGGCCTTGCTCGAGGGCCTCGATGCGGAGCCTGAACTGCTTGAGCGCGCCGCGGAGACGATCGGCGTCATCGCCGCCAAGCTCCCCGGAGGCGTCTTCGTGGACGAGGCGGCGTTGGCCGACGAGCTTCCTGAACTCGTGAACGAGGCGCGCGAGCTCGTCCTCGGCCGCCTCGGGCGCTGACGCGTGCGGCTCCGACGGCTCGATCTGGAGAAGTACGGCGCCTTTGAAGGCCGCTCGCTCGTCTTCCGGCCGGACGCCGCGCTGCATGTGGTCTACGGGCCCAACGAGGCCGGCAAGACCTCGGCGCTCGCCGCCGTGTCCGATCTGCTTTTCGGGTTCGGGCAGCGGACGGATTTCGCGTTTCGGTACGCGACGGGGGACCTGCGCCTCGGAGCGACGATCTGCGACGCCAGCGGCCGGGAGCTCAGCTTTCGCCGTCGCAAGGGAAACAAGGCGACGCTCGTCGGTCCCGACGACGCGCCGCTGCGCGATGATCTGCTCGCGGGCCATCTCGGCTCGCTAACGCGCGACGTGTTCGAGCGGGCCTTCGGCCTGAGCTCCGCCGCGCTGCGGGACGGCGCCGAGGATCTGCTCTCGGCGGACGGCGAGAGCGGCGCGAGCCTGTTCGCCGCCGCGTCCGGACTGCGCGGCGTGGAGGATCAGCGCAAGGCGCTGGAGGCGGAGGCCGATGCGCTCTTCCGTCCGCAGGCCTCCACCCGGCGGTTCAACGAAGAGTTCCGGCGCTACGAGGCGGCGCGCCGGGATGTCGCGACGCATGAGCTTGGGGCGTCCGCCTGGAAGCGCATCAACGAGAGCATCGAGGCGCTCGAGGCGCGCCACGCCGACCTCGACGCGAAGCTAAAGGCGCTGAGAACCGATCGAGCGCGCGTCGAGCGGCTGGGCCGCGCTCATCGCGCCGCCGCCGCGGTGGACGAAGGGATGAGGACGTCATAGGGTTCAGCCATTGGTTCGCGCCGCCTGTCGCTGCTCTACGAGCGCCCCGGCGGAGCCGCTCCTGTTGCG
>NZ_JBJKEX010000566.1:0-1135 GCF_045505405.1 Hansschlegelia beijingensis
TGCAGAAGCTGAAGCATCGGGACGGTTCCGGAGACGCTGCGAACCCCGCCGCGCCCCCTCCGACGGACGCCGCCCCGGCGCCGGATGTGGAGGCCTGGACGGGCGTGGAGGTCACGAGCGTCGCGAGATCGATCTCGGTCTTCGACGGGGGAAAGCAGACACCCGCCTCGGCGCATCCCTGGTGGCCCGCTTCCAGCACGCCCACCTCGGGAGCGTCCGCGGCGGCGATCCGGGCGGTGGCGGTCCCGCGGTAGATCTCGGTCGCTCCGAAGGTGGGGTCGTCCTTGATTTCGCCCGGTTCGGTCGAGAGCTCGACCGTCCGGCCGTCGACCGCCGCCGAAAGCTTGTCGCGGTAGAGGTAGACGCCGGGCGGGGCCGCCCAGGTCAGACGGATCCCGCCGTCGCCCTCGCGCGCCGCCGCGACCGTGATCGGCGCCGTCGCGAAGGCGGCGCCCGCGAGAAGGCAGAGCGCCAGAGCCAGCAGAACGGTCCGCAAGGCGGGGGCGAGGCGAGCCAGGGCGGGCATCGGGAACTCCATAAGCAGACGTCGGCCTGGCTTGCCGCCGCCCGCTTACGCCAGCCTTAAGCCGCCGCCGCGACGGGAGCTGAGACCACCTCGTCGTCGAAGGTGACGCGCGCCACCAGACCGGACCGATCCGTCCGGTTCGACAGATCGAGCCGCGCGCGGCAGTTTCCGGCCGCCGTCGCGGCGATCGCGAGGCCGAGCCCGGTTCCATCGCCCCTGGCGGTCTTGGCCGCGCCGCGGAAGAACCGCTGCGTCAGGTGGGGAAGCTCGTCCTCCGGCGCGCCGGGGCCTTCGTCGACGAGTTCGAACGAGGCCCCGGGACCGCGCCTCCAGACGACGGTTCCGCGGGGCGGGGTGTGCTCGAGCGCGTTCTCGGCAAGGTTCCGGAGGAGGAGCAGCAGCGAATCCTTCGGAACGCGAGCCGCCATGGCGCGGAGCTCGGGAGCGACGGAGACCGCGACGTCGGGGTGGACGGCGCGGCAGAGCTCCATGGCCTCGTCGATCGCCCGGCCGAGCTCGATCGCCTCCGGGGAGGACGACGGCCCGACGGCGTCCACCCCGACGTCGCGGTCTCCGTCGCTCCCGAGCTCCGCGCCATGGCGGCTCGCG
>NZ_JBJKEX010000567.1:0-1131 GCF_045505405.1 Hansschlegelia beijingensis
CCGGACGGCGCGGCGACGCGGCTGACGGCGGGAGAGTTCAACCTGCTGGCCGCCTTCGTCCGCAATCCCCAGCATGTGCTGACGCGCTCCAGCATCTCCCGCAGGCCGAACGGCTTCACGATGTAGTCGTCGGCCCCGAGCTCCAGGCCTACGACCTTGTCGGCCTCCTCCCCGCCATTGCCGGTGATGATGATGACGGGCAGGTCCTCCTCGCCGTCGAGCTTGCGCAGGACGTCGAGGCCGTTCTCCTCGCCGAGCTGGAGGTCGAGCATGATGAGATCGGCGGGCTTCCACGCCAGCGCCCGCTTCATCGCCGCGCTGTCCGCCGCGCGGCTCACGTCAAAGCCGTGCTTGACCAGGTAGTCTCCGATCAGATCGCGCATTGATGCGTCGTCGTCGACGACGGCGACATGATACTTCCGCGCCACGCCCGCTCCGCTGCTGATGGATGACGCGCCGCGTCAAGTTCACGCAAGGCGTTTCCGCGTCAGATCTGGTCGAACACTTCTGGCCCGCAGGGGGTGAGTTGGATTGGGCGAATGCGCCCAATCTTGGGCCGCGATATCCCGCCCCCGCCGAGGACGAATGAACCTCGCGCCCCTCGTGAAAAAAAGGTCCGGCGACGACGAGACTTCGGGGTCGCGCCGGGCCGGAGAGGGGCACAAGCGTACATTCGTGAGGTGCACCGGGAGAGTTACGTCCCGGCTACGGAAAATTCGGCTTCTGTTACAGACGCAACGAACGGCGCGCGGCCGAAGCCGGACGGCCGGGGCGCGTGGGCCGAAGCCGCCTTACCTCGACGCGTCCGACGGATCGAAGCGCAGCAGGCGGAGCGCGTTGGCGGTGACGAGCACGGTCGCCCCGGTGTCTGCGAGGATCGCCATCCAGAGCGGCGTCGCGCCGACCAGCGTCGCGACCAGGAACGCGCCCTTCAGCCCGAGCGCGAGCGCGACGTTGGTCCAGATGTTCGACAGCGTCGCGCGCGACAGCGTCACCAGCTCCGCCACCCCGCCGACCCGGTCCTTGAGCAGCGCGGCGTCCGCCGTCTCCGGTTGACGATCCGACAAACGCCGGACCGCCGGGTTGCAACGACCGCCTCCGGAGCCAGAGAGCCTCGGAAGCGGCGGCTTG
>NZ_JBJKEX010000568.1:0-1121 GCF_045505405.1 Hansschlegelia beijingensis
ACCCGGCTCAAGACAGCGCCGCCGCAGGCGGCAGGCGGCCGTCCCCTCGCCTCACGGCCGCGTCTGGCCCTGGCCCCGGACGCGATAGTTGAACGAGGTCAATTGCTCCACGCCGACCGGCCCGCGGGCATGCAGCCGGCCGGTGGCGATGCCGATCTCGGCGCCGAAGCCGAACTCGCCGCCGTCCGCGAACTGCGTCGAGGCGTTGTGCAGAACGATGGCGCTGTCGACCTCGCGCAGGAAGCGCTCGGCGATCGCGGCGTCCTCGGTCACCACCGCGTCGGTGTGATGCGAGCCGTAGGCTTCGATATGCGCGAGCGCGCCGTCGAGCCCGTCGACCACCCGCACCGCGATGATCGCGTCGAGATACTCGGTCCGCCAGTCCTCCTCGGTCGCGGGCCGCGCCTCCGGAACGGCGCGACGCGTCTCGGCGTCCCCGCGGATCTCGCAGCCGGCGGCGATCAGGGCGTCGACCAGCGGGACCAGATGGGTTCCGGCGACCGCGCGGTCGACCAGCAGCGTCTCGGCCGCGCCGCACACGCCCGTCCGCCGCATCTTGGCGTTCAGGACGATGGAGCGCGCCATCTCGAGATCGGCGCCCTCGGCGATGAACACGTGATTGTTGCCGTCGAGATGCGCGAACACCGGCACCCGCGCCTCGGCCTGGACGCGCGCCACGAGCCCCTTGCCGCCGCGCGGCACGATGACGTCGAGATCGCCGCCAAGCCCGGCGAGCATCTCGCCCACGGCGGCGCGGTCGCGCGTCGGAACAAGCTGCACGGCGTCCTCGGGCAGACCGGCTTCGCGCAGCCCGTAGGCGATGCACTCCACGATAGCGGCCGAGGAGCGGAAGCTGTCGGTGCCGCCGCGCAGGATCGCGGCGTTGCCGGCCTTGAGACAAAGCGCGCCGGCGTCCGCCGTGACGTTGGGCCGGCTCTCATAGATCACGCCGATGACGCCGAGCGGCGTGCGGACGCGCTCGATCGCGAGCCCGTTCGGCCGCGTCCACGCCGCGGTCGTCTCGCCCACGGGATCCGCCAGCCCGGCGACCACCTCGAATGCTGGGTGACCTCACTCTGGTCAGTGCAGGCCTGCGTTTGCGCGGCGCGCCAGGAGAAAGC
>NZ_JBJKEX010000569.1:0-1115 GCF_045505405.1 Hansschlegelia beijingensis
CGGTCGCCTGCACTTCCTCGGCCGGCGGCAACGCCTGCGCGGCCGGCCTGACGCTCTCGGCGCCGCCCTGGGCCCATGCGGGGCTCAGGCTGAGCAGGACCAGCGCCGAAGCCAGGGCGGCCGCCAGCCCGCGACGCGCCGTCATTTGCCGAACTCCACGCCCTTCACGCGCGAGGTCGTCGTCACCAGGGCGAGGCAATCCTGCTCGCCGCCGCAGGCCGTGACGTCGTTCAGCAGCACGCGGCTGAGGCTGTCGCAGCCCACTTCGGCCGCGTCGAACAGCTTCACCGCGGTCTTGGAGGCGCGCAGCGGGCCCGCCTCGACCGCCAGACGGCGGGAGATCACGCCCTCCTTGTCGAAGAAGACGAGGTCGAGCTTCAGGCTGTCGATCGCCTTTTCGCCCGGGTTCGCGACGACGAGCGAGACCCGGCAGGCGCTGTCCCGCGCCTCGAGCCGGTTGAGCTCGATCGAGACGGGGGAAGCCGCCGATGCGGGCGCGACGGCGAGGGCGGCGAGCAGAACGCCGCCGGTGACGCCTGCCGCAAGGCGCATGGCTTCGGATCGCGACAACGGGTTACTCCCTGACCGCCTGAAAACCGCTCCGAAGCCGAATAAGCGCACACGGGTCCTACATCAAGGCGACTCTGACAAATGAGAATCCTTCAAATTCCAAGGTCGAACGGCTGTTCTGGCGCACCAGGCGGCGCTCCTCGCCGTCCGACGGCGGCCAGGTCGGGCCGGCGTCGAATTCACGCCGCAAGATTTGATCGCTGCGGCGGAGCTCGATGACAAGCGTCTGACCGCCTCGAGACGCCGCCGATCAGCGCCGGCATGGACCGCCGCCGCATCTCTCCCGCGACGGCGTACAAACCTAAATGATTGACCGAACGGTTCGGTCATCTTGCGAGCACGGGGCCCGCGCGCTAGCTTTTCTGTTGACCGAACGGTTCGGTCAGAGCTTCCGCCCTGTGACGACGACCGTCGGCAGTCAGCCCGGGACAGCTTCCATGCAGAGGCCTCGCCTTGTGACGGCAGCACCCGCCGGCCCGATTGACCGCCGCAGGCGCGTCGGGCTGGGTCTCGCGGCGGTCAATCGGTCCGGCGCGAGACCCAGC
>NZ_JBJKEX010000570.1:0-1103 GCF_045505405.1 Hansschlegelia beijingensis
CCGAGCCGGCAGAACCAGCGATAGGCGAGGTTCAGGTGAACCTCCTCGCACAGTCGCCGCTCAGACCGGACTCCGGAGCAGTAGCCCACCAGCAGCATCCGGATCAGGAGTTCCGGGTCGATCGAGGTACGCCCCATCGAGCTGTAGAACGGAGCCAGATCCCGGCGCACTTCCGACAGGTCGACGAAGCGGTCGATTACCGCCGGCCGCTGAGCGGTGGGCCTTCACGGCTGAGCTGTCGATCATGACGTGCGCCGGCGGTCCGGCCTCGGCTGCAAGCGTCAGGAACAGCTTGCGCCACACGCCTTTGACGGCCCAGCGGACATAGCGGTTGTAGAGGGTCTTGCGCGGTCCGTAGACGGCCGGAGCGTCGGCCCAGCGGCCGCCCGACCTCAGCACGTGCACGATGCCGCTGATCACCCGCCGGTCGTCGACACGAGCAACGCCGCGCGTCTTCGTCGGCAGATGCGGCTCAAGACGCGCGAACTGCTCGTCCGTCAGCCAGAAGCAGTCCGATCCCATCGGCGTTCTCCCTCGAGGACGCCTCTGAATCACGCTTCACTCGATCTGCAAACCCCTTAATGGGTCCGGGCCCTAGGGGCCTAAGGATGAGTCGGTTCGGTGTTTGACCCGCGCGCAGGCGCTTCCTCAGGCAGCTACTTGTAGCTGCTCCAGAACGTTCAGGAAGTCGGGAACACGGACGAGTAGAGCTCGCAGACCCGTGCTCCCGCGCCGAAGCGCTGCCACAGAGAGATTGCCGCGACGCATCTCCGCAAGAACACCGCCCAGGGAGACCGCATATCTCTCGCAGAGCGTCACGACTGGATCCAGATCCGATTGCCCCCTGGAGTGGGCCCCTTAAGCCGGACAGCCGTCAGGCTCCGGTTTGGACCGTCTGCCGGGCGTGGTGATCCTCGAACTGGCGCGGGCTGAGGTAGCCGAGCGCCGAGTGAAGCCTCTTGGCGTTGTAGACGTCGTCGATGAAGGTCGGAAGGCTCTCGGCGACGTCGGTGAAGGTCTCGTAAGCCATCGGATAGACTGCCTCCGCCTTGAGCGTCTTCATGAAGCTCTCCGCTTTGGCGTTGTCGTAAGGGTTGCCGCGT
>NZ_JBJKEX010000571.1:0-1086 GCF_045505405.1 Hansschlegelia beijingensis
GCCGCAGCGACTTCCGCATGGAGCTGTTCCACCTCGGCTTCCTCTACAGGCCGCCGTGAGCGCGAGCGTCGCGGCCGCCGCCGCCTGGACCAACCGGTCACCCCTGAGCTTCAGCCGCATGCTTGTTCATCCGCCTAAGGTTCTACTCTGCACTGCACAAAAATCTGGCCGGTTTGCTGATTTCGCCTTATCGTTCCGGTTCTCGTAGCCGCTTTTGCGGCTATCGCGCCGCGGAAGAACGACCAATGAAACCCTCGCCGGCGAGAGATCAGCGCGACATGTCGAGCACCAACAACGCGATCACGATCAAGAAATACGCCAATCGCCGGCTCTACAACACCGGGACGAGCACTTACGTCACCCTCGAAGATCTCGCCTCGATGGTGAAGCGCGGCGAAGATTTCCAGGTCGTGGACGCCAAGACGAACGACGACATAACGCATCAGGTGCTGACGCAGATCATCTTCGAGCAGGAGAACAAGGGGCAGAACCTGCTGCCGATCACCTTCCTGCGGCAGCTCATCCGGTTCTATGGCGACAGCGTCCAGAGCTTCGTGCCGAAGTATCTTGAACTCTCCATGGGCGCGCTGACGCGTGACCAGGACAAGATGCGCGAAACCATGAAGACCTTCGGCGCGGGTTCGTTCCAGTCCGCGGTCGAAGAGCAGATGCGCACCAACGTCGCCATGATGGAGCGCGCGTTCCGGATGTTCTCGGTGTTCCCGGCCACGGGGGAGCCGGCGCCGGAGGCCCCGGCGAGCCAGTCCGCCCCGCGCGAGACCAGCCCCAACGACCTCGACACGCTGCGTCGCGAGATGGCCGAGATGCGCGCCCGTCTGGACAAGATGGCGCCGGCCAAGAACTAGCCCGGTTCAGCGGTCCCGCGCGGCGACGAACCGGGCGGCGGATCGCAGCGGCTCCGCTTCTTCGCCGAAGCCCGCCAGCGCCCCGGTCGCCTCCTCGGTGAGCGTCTCCAGCCGGCGCCTCGCGCCCGCCACGCCATGGACCGCCACCAGGGTCGCCTTGCCGGCGGCCGCGTCCTTGCCGGTCTTCTTGCCCACGATCGCGGCGGCGCCCTCGGCGTCG
>NZ_JBJKEX010000572.1:0-1079 GCF_045505405.1 Hansschlegelia beijingensis
AGCCGCCGCGCCACCGCGCCGGTGGTGCCGGAGCCGAAGAACGGGTCGAGCACCACGTCGCCGGGCTTCGTGGCCGACAGCAGCACCCGGGCGAGCAGCGCCTCGGGCTTCTGCGTCGGATGGACCTTGCGGCCGTCCTCGCCCTTCAGCCGCTCGGCGCCCGAGCAGATCGGGATCAGCCAGTCGGAGCGCGGCTGCAGGTCCTCGTTGCCGGCCTTCAGCGCCTCGTAATTGAACGTGTAGCCCTTGGAGTCCGCGCCGCGCGCGGCCCAGATCAGCGTCTCATGCGCATTGGTGAAGCGCCGGCCGCGGAAGTTCGGCATCGGGTTGGCTTTGCGCCACACCACGTCGTTCAGGATCCAGTAGCCGAGATCCTGCAGCGACGAGCCGACGCGGAAGATGTTGTGGTAGCTGCCGATCACCCACAGCGTGCCGGAGGGCTTCAGCACGCGCCGCACCGCGAGCAGCCAGGCCCGGGTGAAGGCGTCATAGGCCGAGAAGCTCTCGAACCGGTCCCAGGAATCCGTGACGGCGTCGACGAGGCTGTCGTCCGGCCGGTGCAGCGCGCCCTGCAGCTGAAGATTATAGGGCGGGTCGGCGAACACCATGTCGACCGAGCCGGCGGGCAGCTTCTCGAGCTCGGCGACGCAGTCGCCGATCAGGATCGTGTCGAGGGGGAGGGCGGAGCCCTCGGGCCGCTCGGCGCGGGCTGCGCCGGTACGCTGGAACGCCATGAAACACCCGCCTGGGTTACGCTGCTGACAGGCGGGATTCTCGGTTCGGTAACGTAAAGCCGGGGTTCAGAAACGCGGTGAACGAACCGTTAAGCCGCCAGCAGCGCGGCGATCGGCGCGAAGCCGCGGCGGTGGTGCTGGCAGGGGCCGTGCGCCGTCAGGGCGGCGATGTGCTCGGGCGTGCCGTAGCCCATGTGGCGCTCGAAGCCATAGACGGGGAAGCATTCGCCGAGGCGGCGCATCATCCGGTCCCGCACCACCTTGGCGACGATCGAGGCGGCGGCGATCGACTGAACCAGCGCGTCGCCGCCGATCACCGGCTCGGCCGCGCAGGCGAGGCCGGGC
>NZ_JBJKEX010000573.1:0-1076 GCF_045505405.1 Hansschlegelia beijingensis
CATCAGCCCGCCGAGCAGCGAGCCGAACGCCATCGGCATCAGGTAGAGCGACGCCGACACGCCGGAGCGGCGAGCCATCTGGATCGCGATCGGCACCCGGCGGTTCACGCTGTCGCGCGGCCTGCTCGAGATCGTCGGCCGCTTGCCGGACGGCGCGCGCATCGACCTCTACTGGAGCGCGCAGGGTCCCGAGACGCCCGAGGCGATCCGCGCCTATGCGGCGAGGGTGCGGGACTTCCTCGAGCTCGTCGCAGGCCGCTCGCAGGACCGGCTCGCGGTCGAGGTTCATGATCCCGCGCCCGGCAGCCGCGCGGAAGCGGCCGCGGAGAGCGCCGGAATCCGTCGGATTCCGTTGAGTTCGGGGGACGCCTTCTTCCTCGGCGCCTCCCTGACGTCCGCCGGACGTCAGATTCCCATCGGTTACTTCGACCAGACGCGCGAGGCCCTGCTGGAATATGACGTGGCGACGGCCCTCGCCGGGCTCGCCCGCGCGACCGCGCCGAAGGTCGGCGTGATCTCGCCGCTGCTGGCGCCCGGCGGCGCCGACCCCGGCCAGGCCGGTCTGAACGCGATCGCCGAGCTCAGGCGCGCCTACGACGTCGCCATCATCCCGGCCTTCGCCGACAGCCTGCCCGACGGGCTCGACTGCGTCATCGTGATCGGCGCGACCTTCCTGAAGAAGGAGATGCTGCGCTCGATCGACCAGGCGGTGACCCGCGGCGCGGGGCTGATCGTGATGATCGATCCACGGCTTCGTCTCAGTCCCAAGAGCGACAGTGCGACGCCCCAGCCCTCGCGCGAGATCGACGACATCTCCGATCTGCTGCTGCGTTACGGGCTCCGCTACAGGGGCGACGACGTGGTGGGGGACGCGAAGCTCGCGACGCCGGTCGCAGACCCGTCCGGCAGGACCATCACCTTTCCGTTCTGGATGAGGTTCACCAAGGACCGGCTGTCCGCCGCGAACCCCGTCACGGCCGGCCTCGGCGACCTCCTGTTCGTCGAGCCCGGCGCATTCGAGGCGCCGGACGAGGCGGCGCTGGTGACGACCACGGAGGCGGCGGGCGCGGCGCCGC
>NZ_JBJKEX010000574.1:0-1074 GCF_045505405.1 Hansschlegelia beijingensis
CCTCATCTTCGATGGCGGCCGCGTTGGGCTGAGCGGGGGCGACGAGATCCAGGCGATGGAGGACCGCACGGTCGAGAAGCGCCTGTTCGGGCTGATCGGCGAGCCGCGGGTCAACGTGCTCGCGCTCAACCTCGCTCTCGACGAGCTCAAGTGAGCGGCGCCCCCGCGATGCGGGCGCTCGCCTTGCAAGCCCGCTAAACTCCCGCGGATGCCTGCAGCTCGCCCCTCGCCCGAGAGCTTCCTCCCCGCCGCGAAGCGGGAGGGCCGCGGCCGCCTCAAGATCTTCTTCGGCGCGGCGCCGGGCGTCGGCAAGACCTTCGAGATGCTGCGCGAGGCGCAGGCGGCGCGACGGGAGGGTGTCGACGTGGTGGCCGGCGTGGTGGAGACCCACGGACGGCTCGAGACCGAGGCCTTGCTCTCCGAGCTCGAGACCGTCCCGCCCGTCGAGGTCGCCTATCGCGGCCGGGCGCTGAAGGAGATGGACGTCGACGGCGTGCTCAAGCGCGCGCCGAAGCTCGTTCTGGTGGACGAGCTCGCCCACACCAACGCGCCGGGCTCGCGCCACCCGAAGCGCTGGCAGGACGTCGAGGAGATCCTCGCCAAGGGGATCGACGTCTACGCCACGCTCAACGTCCAGCATCTCGAAAGCCTGAATGACGCCGTCGCGCAGATCACCCGCGTGCGGGTGCGCGAGACGGTGCCGGACCGCGTGTTCGACCTCGCCGACGAGGTCGAGGTGATCGACGTGACGCCCGACGAGCTGCGCAGGCGGCTCGCGGCCGGCAAGGTCTATGTGCGCGAGCAGGCGGAGCGAGCCGTCCGGCACTTCTTCCAGCACGGCAACCTCACCGCTTTGCGCGAACTCGCGCTGCGCCGCACGGCCGAGCGCGTCGACGCCGACATGCGCGGCTACATGGAGGCGAACGCGATCGAGGGCCCGTGGCCTGCAGGCGAGCGCATCCTGGTGGCTCCTTCGACACCGCAGTCAACGCGACGCTCGGCCTGCCCTTCGTGCGGACGTCCCCTGATCACGGTACGGCCTTCGACATCGCGGGCTCCGGGACCGGCGATCCC